>CANHFN010000030.1 GCA_947459935.1 Actinomycetota bacterium | reverse complement strand
GTCGCGATGGAAAGATAACAATTCCACCGATTTCAACGATATGGGTTCAACACTAACTGGCACAATAACGCCATGGAATCCACGGCAATCTGGCTGCTAACACTTGGTGGCTTGTCCGCCGTAATCATCTTTGACTTAATTCTCGCGGTATTACGCCGTAATAAAGAAACAACCATGACCGAAGCAGGAATTTGGACAGTCGTCTATGTCACTGCTGCCCTAGTTTTTGGGTACTTTTTGCCCAACTGGACCACAGATCCGAATGCACAAAAGGAATTTTTCGCAGGCTGGTTAACTGAATATGCATTGTCTGTTGATAACATCTTTGTTTTTGTAATCATCTTAAGCCGGCTTCAAGTTGAAAAAACTAAGCAACAGCTTGTCTTGCTCTTGGGAATCATTATTGCTCTAGTTCTTCGTGGTGGATTCATTGCTGCAGGAAGTGCAATTCTTGAGAAGTTTACGTGGGCCTTCTTCATCTTTGGAGCGTTCCTAATTTTTACTGCATACAGACTTTTGACAGAGCATGGTGGTGGCGAGGAATGGAAAGAAGATCGCCTGGTTTCATTCTTGCGCCGAAAAGGTGCAACAACTTTCACGATCGCACTAGTTTCACTTGGCTTTACAGATTTAGTCTTTGCACTTGACTCTATCCCGGCAATCTTTGGAATTACTCAGGACCCATACATAGTTGTGTGCGCCAATATCTTTGCACTCATGGGGTTACGTCAGTTGTATTTCTTGTTACAAGGACTACTCGAGCGCTTAGTCTTTCTCTCCAAAGGTCTCTCATTCATTCTGGCCTTCATTGGTCTCAAGATGATTATCGAAGCCTTCCACGGCATCGGAATCCACGAGATCAAGCTTCCACACATTCCAATTGAAGCAAGCCTTGGAGTAATTGTTCTTACATTAATTGTTACTGCTGTTGCAAGCCTTACAGCTACACGCAAGGATGGCAGCGAAATCGTTTAAAGATCTGATTTCATTTTTCGTAGAGTTTCACGGTCATGGTCTTTTGTGCGTTCGTGAATTTTTCGAATCTGGAGGGCAAAAGCTTTAATAGCTGTATCAAAAGCAGCCAAATTATTGAACTCTGCCGCCTCTGCTCGAATTAAAGGTCCTGAACCATGAGTCGTGAGTATCACTCTGTGAGCATGCTTACCCTGTTGAGGATTTGCTTCGTGAATGACTTCAACTTCAACGCGATCAATAACTACGCTAAATCGCTCCATGCTGCTGAGTTTTTCTTCCGCAATTGTTTTGAAATCTTCTGCTAAGTCTGCGTGCCGTGTATGAATTAGAATCTTCATACTTAGAAGGGTAGTACTAATACCACCGCTGTCGCTAGAGAAGCCAGAAGAAAAGATTTACCCAATATTTTTAGTGCTGTCACTCGATCGGCTTGTCGATCTTCCTTGCTGGTAACTCTCTTTATGTCCCCCAGCTTGCCAATGTTAAAAGTTCCGGCAAATCCATATGCCAGACAAAACTTGCTTCGTGATTGCACAAAGCCAATCGAAGTGACAAACAAGGGAAAGAAGATTCCCAAGTGAAATTCTCCTGGAGAATCAAAGAGACCAAAAACTAAAAGTGTCATAACCGAAACTATTAATCCGATTATTGCCACTAGTTGCCTGCGGCGAATTTCACCTTTCCCGATATTGCAACTTCCGGGAATGTATTCGAAATCAGGCATCTTCAAATTCATCTTCGTCGACCCATGAATCGGCAACAGAATCCTCTTGATGCTCTACCCAAGAAAGAAAAGAACCGACCGCCTTGAAGGCCAAAATCGCCACTGTCGCTGCTGCGAATACTCGACGAAGGATTTTGAACATAGGACAAAAATACTCTCTTTTTCTGAATATTTCTTTACAGAACCTTTAAAGCTTTCTCAATGTCTTTCCACAAATCATCGACATGCTCACACCCTACAGAGAGTCGAATCAACTGCTCAGGAACTGAAGGACTCTCAAGAGCCCACCGGCGACGTCTTTCCCAGAGTGATTCAATCCCTCCAAGACTAGTTGCATGGGTGATCAACTCCGATGACTCACAGACTTTTTCAGCATCTTCTGCTGTTCCATCAACTTCAAATGAAATCACCGCTCCAAAACCTGGATATCGAACTTTGGTCACCTTTGAGTGTTGGCTCAGGCGAGCAACCAATTCCTTGGCATTAATTTCTGCGGCTCTAAAGCGAATTGGAAAGGATCTAATTCCCCGTAGTGCCAGCCATGCCTCAAATGGTCCTGGCACAGAACCATTAAATCTGCGAGCTTGTTCTAACCGTGCAAAGAGCGCTTCATCATTTGTTGAAAGAGAGCCCAGTACAACATCGCTGTGGCCAGCTAGAAACTTTGTTACTGAGTGCATCACAATGTCGGCACCCATTGCTAATGGTTTTTGAACCAGCGGAGTTGCAAAGGTGTTATCAACGGCAACACCAAGACCTAATTTCTTGGCAGCTGTTAACAAGGCAGGAAGATCTGCAACATCTAGGCAAGGATTTGTTGGTGACTCCAACCAGACTAATGCTGCACCCTTCATGGTATTAATTACCTCTTCGGTGTTTGTAATCTCAACAAAGCGAACTTCTAAACGTCCAGAGGCATGAAATTGATTAAGTAAACCCATTACTCCGCTATATCCCTGATTGGATGCAACAACTGGTGCTCCAATTGGGAGAATAGAAAACACTGCACTGACAGCAGCCATGCCTGATGAAAATGAAAGAGTTGCACCACCCTCTAACTCTCCAATTGCTGCTTCAAGAGCGCTCCAACTTTCATTACCGTAACGTCCATATCCAACGGGACCGCCTGCGTGATAGGTGGAAGAAAAAATTAATGGCGGATTGAGAGAAGCATCTGGTGCGGCTTCGGGTCGGCCTGCTGTGATCGCAGATGTTTCAGGGTGAAGACTCATGGAATAAGTCTAATTGTTACTAAGCATCGCCATCGCCGCATTATGTCCGGGAATTCCGCTTACTCCCCCGCCACGCATAGCCCCTGCGCCACAAATGAAGATTCGTGGGTCATCTGTTTCAACTCCCCACGAAGGGTCTGTTTCGTCTTCTCGAAATGGCATAGAAAGATCTTTATGGAAAATGTTGCCTCTCGGCAGAGCAATAGCTTCTTCGATATCAAGTGGAGTCTTCACTTCGATTGCGGCAATCACATCTTGGATTGGCTCTGCCAAGTACTCATTAACCGATGAAAGTGCAGAAGCAAAAGCCACTTCACGTGCTGCATCGTTATCTGCATCAAAGAGTGAAGCTGGAGTGTGTAGTCCAAAAAGAGTGAGTGTGTGATATCCCGCTTCTTGTAAATCTTTACCCAAAATTGATGGGTCAGACAACGTGTGGCAATACATCTCTACTGGCATATTTGCCGGCATCAAACCTGCACTGGCATCTTCAAAGGTTTGCTCGAGCTGAGAAAAACTCTCATTGGCATGGAATGTTCCAGCAAATGCAAGTCGTGGATCTATGCCTGATTTCAATTTAGGTAAGCTCTTTAACAAAATGTTTATCTTCATCTGCGAGCCATCCAGAGATTCTGGTTGAGGTTTCCCGCGAAGTTTTGCTAATACCTGTGGCGCAGCATTTGATAAGAGGTAATCAGATTCATACTTATCTCCTGAAAGTGTCTCTACCGTGACGCCTGCATCATCGCTTAAAATTGAATTAACTTTAGAATTCACTTTGATCTCAACACCAGATTCAGTGGCAACTCGAATGAGCTCTTTAACTAGAGCGCCCATACCACCAACAGGTACTTTCCATTCACCCGTGCCATTACCCATCAGGTGGTAGAGGAAACAAATATTTGCTTGGATATCATAAGCAGACGTAAAAGTACCGATGAGGGCATCAGTTAAAACAACGCCCTTAACTAGATCACTATTAAATCTTTTGTTGATTTCATTGCCTATAGGGTTTTCAATTAAGTACTCCCAGACCTTAGGCAGATTAATCTCAGCCATTAATTCACTTCGAGTCTTGAGTGGCTCTAGAAGTGTTGGAGCTATCCTTTGTGCGAACTCAGCAACTTCGGCATAAAAATCTTGCCAGGCTTGACCTTCTTGGCCTGTTGGATCTAGCTCATTAAATGAAGCTGAAGTCTTTTCATCCCATTTCCTCGATACATATAAACCTTTATCGCCATAAGGGGTGTAGCTAGAAACTTCGCGAGAAACACACGTGAAAGAAAGGCCAAGATCTGTAACGATTTTGTCTGGCAACAAGGAAATCAGATATGAGTACCTCGATAAATGGGCATCAAAGCCAGGAAATGCTTTAACGCTTTGGGTTGCTCCGCCTATTTCAGGGTTTGCCTCAAGAATCACCACAGACTTTCCTGCTTTGGCCAAATAGGTAGCTGCTACAAGTCCATTATGGCCACCACCAATAATGATGACGTCGTATTTCTTGTTGCTCATTTATTGTGACCGAGCAATCCGATCAATTGCTTCGGAGATGATTTCTGGACTTGTTGCAAAATTTAGGCGTACATATTGGTCGCACTGCTTGCCAAAGGTATGTCCGGAGTTAAATGCCACTCGACCTTTTTCCAGCAACGTTGCCATTGGGTTTTCACCAAGATTGAGCGACTCAAGATCTAGCCAAGCTAGATAACTATTTTGTGGAATGTGATAGCGAACCGTTGGAAGCTTTTCGGCCAAAAGTTCTTTAATCAAATGACGATTGTGGTCAAGTTTTGCAATTACCGTATCTAGCCAGACACCACTATCGGCAAATGCCACAGCAGTTGCAAATCCACCTAGTAATGATGCGCGGTAATGCATGGCAGGTGCCAAATTGCCTAACTTAGAATTCATCTGTTCGTTTTGAGAAACTATGATTGCGCACTTTAAGCCCGCGATATTCCAGCCCTTGGAAGCTGCTGTAACACAGACTGATACCGATTCGGCATCGCTTCCCAAAGATAACATCGGCACAAAGGTTTCGCCAGGATAAGTCAGTGGGGCATGAATCTCATCGCTTATGACAAGCACGTTGTGTTTTTTTGCCAAGGCAACAATCCGCAGCAAATCTTGCTTCGAATAGATAAAACCAAGTGGATTGTGTGGACTGCACAAAAGGTGAACCTTGATTCCAGATGAATAGGCACTTTCTAATGAATCCCAGTTAATTACCCAAGGGTTTGTTGTTTCATCTCCAGTGCGCTCAAAAGGAGCATCAACAAGATTTAATTGTGTTTCACTAATCCAGGTATAGAAGTTGTGATAGACCGGTGAGCTAATAAGTATTGAGTCTCCTGGTTTTGTAAAGACACGCAAAATTTCTACAACAGCCACGCCAACATCAGTTGCTACACGCACCTGTTTTTCATCAACATTCCAATTCCAGCGTTCTGCAGCAAATTTCTTAAAACCTATACCTAATTCTGGAATTGAATCTAAATAACCCAGGTCAGAGTTCGCAACCATTTCAGCGAGTACTGCTCTTATAGGTTCTGCGACGGGAAAATCCATTTCAGCAACCGGCAATGGCAAGACATCGTCAGGAAAGCCACGCCACTTTGCACTGTGGTGTGTCCGCAGTTCTTTGAGACTAGGTATAGAGATCTCTTGATCGCTCATACCTGCAAGGCTACCTCAGAGTGCTTGTTCTTCGGGAGTTAATCGTCGGGTTGAATTGCGCACAACAAGTGTTGTTGGAAGCACTAAAGAAGGTGGATCTATCGCAGGCTTGCGTAAACGTTCCATAATTGACCAGGCTGCCATTTCACCCATGAGCGTGACTGGCTGTTCTATAGTTGTGAGCTCTGAAAACTCAGCCATTTCATGTCCATCAAAACCAATGATTGAAATGTCATCTGGTGCTTTCAATCCATGACGCCTTAGCGCTTGCATAGCTCCAATTGCCATTTCATCCGACTCACAAAAAATTGCAGTGGGTCTATTTGGGCGTGCAAGCAAATCATCCATTGCACGTGATGCAGTGTGCATAGTGAAGTCACCGTGCACTTCGCGGGAAGGGAGCCACTCAAGTCCGCTTTCTGCCAAAGCTTGCATGAAACCTTTACGGCGATCCTGAGGAACACTGAAATTAAACGGATCATCGGGACGGCCAGACATTAAACCAATTTTCTTATGGCCTTGATTAACAAGGTGCTGTGTTGCAGTTCTTGCTGCAGCGACATCATCGATTTTAATCGATGCACACTTTGCGTGATCCATGCCTACTAGGGCAATTGGAATGCCCAGGCTAAGCATTGAGTCAAACTCTTCTTCAGTTGGCGGCAATGAAATAACAATCAGGGCATCAACTCGACCTTTTAGAAGGTGATGTTGGAAGAGTCGTTCGCGACCCTTCATTTGGGAGAAGTTATAGAGCAATAAATCTAAGCCAGCCTCACGAAGGGCTTGTTCCGCACCACTGATTACCTGTGAGAAATACCAACGTGAAATGTATGGAGCCACAACGCCAACTGCATTTGTTCGACCGCCAACAACGTTTTGGCGATCTGAGATCAATGGATAGTTCAGTTTCTCGGCAGCAGCAATAATCTTTTCCCGGGTTTGCTGATTCACATGATGAAGGCCGCGTAGTGCGCGTGAGACTGTTGCAGTTGAAACTCCTGCTTCTTCTGCAACTTCCTTAATTCCTGCCATGTGATCACCTCCCGTACCAATAATTACTGCAAAATTTTCTGCAATTACTGCAAAAGTATGGCAAGGAACCTGTAAAAAGCAATTTTACGCCTAAATTAGGAGTACATTGGAGAGCATGAGCAACCAAATTGAAACCCAGATCGATGTAACACTGACCGAACGCAACCGTGTAACTGCACTGTTTCGGCTAATTCTCGTTGTCCCGATCTACATATTTATTGCCTCCTTTACCCCATCAGTTGCTGGCCTGGACAATGGCGACCTGAACTCTTTGTACGCAGGATTCTTTGCACTTCCCGTGGCATTGGCCATCGTCTTTCGGCAGGTCTACCCAAGCTACCTATTAGCTTTTAACGAGGCCTTGCTCTCCTTGCAGACTCGTGTGGATGCCTACCTTCTGCTGCTTACAGATGAGTATCCATCTATTGAAGAAAACGATGTTGTTAGCGTAACTTTTCCAGAAGTCGATGCCAAAGCACTCAATCGTTGGTTGCCACTTGTTAAGTGGCTCCTAGCAATTCCTTTATACATCGTTGGAATTGTCTACATTATTTATGCAGCCTTCTTAACGCTCTTTGCCTGGTTCAGCATTCTCTTTACTGGCAATTTTCCTGAATTTTGTGCAGAAGGAATTGTTGGTGTGATCGCTTACTGGAACCGTGTCACTGGCTATGCACTACTTCTTGTCACAGATGAGTATCCAACCTTTTCCCTTTAATTAAACTGGGTAAGCAACTCCTGTGCTTGAATGGCAGTCATATCCATTTGGGTTTTTCTGTAAATACTTTTGGTGGTATTCCTCAGCTTCGTAGTACTCAATTCCATCTGCGCTCAGGATTTCTGTGCAGATCTCATCTAAACCTGCAGCGGTCAAAACTGCTTGGTATGCAGATTGTGAAGCGAGCGCTGTTGTCATCTGCTGATCATCTATTGTGAAGATCGCGCTTCGATATTGGGTTCCGATGTCCCCACCTTGTTGGTTCAGGGATGTTGGATCATGCATGGTCCAAAACTCTTCTAGCAAGCGTTGGTATGAAACAACTGTTGGGTCAAAAACAACCTTCACCATTTCGGCATGACCTGTAATGCCGGTGCAAACTTGTTCATAGGATGGGTGAGGGCGAATTCCACCCATATATCCAACACTTGTTTCGACAACTCCATCCATCTGCCAGAAGCGACGTTCTGCTCCCCAAAAACAACCTGTTGCGAAGTAAGCCGTTGATCTCATGCGTGAATTCTTGCAGTATGCAGAGTTATTCGCACCCGCTGATAACCTTAGGCTCACACCCACGAGCCCCCGTAGCTCAGGGGATAGAGCACTGCCCTCCGGAGGCAGGTGCACAGGTTCGATTCCTGTCGGGGGCACACTTGATATAAATCACCCTCGGCCGAGAAAACTCTTTGCTTACATCCTTGTATAACAACCCTTGAGGATGGACAATTAAGACCTTGCACGCACAACTGCGTGTATTAACACCGAATAACTTTTTATAAGTTGTACTTCCCTAAGGAGACTAGCGATGGATTGGCGACATCAATCAGCCTGCCGTGACGAGGATCCGGAGCTTTTCTTCCCAGTTGGAAATACAGGCCCAGCCCTAACTCAAATCGAAGAGGCAAAAAAGGTTTGTAACCGTTGCATCGTAAAAGAGCCCTGCTTGGCTTGGGCACTTGAGAGTGGCCAAGATGCTGGCGTATGGGGCGGCCTATCTGAAGATGAACGTCGTGCACTTAAGCGTCGTGCTGCACGTAATCGTGCCCGTCTTATGGAGCAGCAAAACCAAATTTAAAGTGGAAAGCGCAATTTTGCGTGAGTACCTTGGTGAGTTGATTCCAATTTCAATTCGCCCTTTAACTCATTCTCAATGAGGGTGCGAACAATCTGAAGTCCTAGGTTTGAAGAAGTTGTTAAATCAAATCCATCTGGCAAGCCCACACCATCATCAGAGATAGTAATTAGACCTTCATTGCTATAACGCTGCAACTCAATTTTTAATCGTGTTCCAGATTCAAATAAGCCATGTTCAAGGGCGTTATGGATTAATTCGGTTACAACTAAAGATAAAGGTGTAGCTATGCGAGACTCGAGTGATCCAAGCTGTCCCACACGTTCGATACTCAATTGACCCATACGAGGACTTAGCTCTAAGGCATGTGTGACAAGTGATGTGAGCACCTCATCAAAGGCCACTGTATTTTCAGTGCTATTTGAAAGGGTTTCATGCACAAGTGCGATGGAGGCGATACGGCGGACCGCTTCATCTAGTGCAGCGGCTGCCGCGGGATCATCAATGCGACGTGACTGCAAACGAAGCAGAGCCGAGACTGTTTGTAGGTTGTTTTTTACACGGTG
>CANHFN010000029.1 GCA_947459935.1 Actinomycetota bacterium | reverse complement strand
GAAGTGATCCACCTGCTGCTAGTCCCAGACCGCCAACTGCAGCACCCTTAAGTACTGAACGGCGGGAAATGCCATTATTTTGTTCTGACATCATTGTCCTTTTCTCTTAAATTGAGCCTTCGAAGGTCATTGGGATTTGAGGGGTCAAAGCCCTTGGACATTGGAAATCTACGCTTACTCATGGGGATTTGATAGGAAGAAGGGATAACAAAATGGTTACGAAATGCAATCTTTTACCTAAAAACGAGGGATTTCTAGCCATTCCCCGCTCATCTGGGCCGATTGATGGGCGAGGATTCCGGGCATGGTGAATCGTGCCGCATCCCCCACATCCATAGGGGCTTTTCTTTCCCCAACCGCAGCCATCACAAAGTCATCGACCATGAATTGGTGGGAACCGCCATGGCCATTTGATAATCCTAAGAACTCCTTGGGCAGCTGTGAACGATCATGGACCTTTGCAAATCCACCATCCCATTTATTTGGTGGAATGTAATCACTGCGAAGCGAATATGGATTTTCCACATCTGAAAAAGTTCCGATTTCATCCGTGATGATGTCAAAACTATTTTTCATTGCCCATGATGCATACCCAACTTGCTGCTCAAATGATCCTTCAGTCCCGAAAATACTCATTCTCACTGTTGACTCTAAAGGAGCTGTACCCACGCGACGCATTTCTGCAATTCGCATCACTCCACCATCGCTAGTTTTAAACAAAGCAATCTGATTACTTTGATTGTTTCCCCATTTGCTAACTCTTGAATCGAAAATTCCATCTGCAACAGAGTCCTGAAGGCCTATGCAAGTTACTGAAGTTGCATGTGCACCAGTAACAGACAAAATTGTGCTTACCGAATGAGTTGAATACAACATCGGTGGAAAACTAGCTGTTGATTTCCATTCATCTCCGCCATTTGCTGCATATGCATCTGTAAAGCCATGAGACATATCGTGGAGGTATTCACCTTCCCCGTATACAAAACTTCCCATTTGGCCAGTTACAAACTTATTACGTGAAAACACCACGGCTGGATAGTAATAACTAGTCTCGGCCATGAAATATGTCAGTTTGGTTTTGGATGCAGCTTCTACAAGTTGTGTGACCTCATCTTGAGTAATTCCCATTGGCACAGCCGTATAAACATGTCGGCCATTGTTGAGTGCTTCTAGAGCGATCTGGGCATGAGTCCACCGTGGGGTGAATATTGCAACAGCGTTAAAGTCGCTGTCCCATAGTTTTTCAAGAGAAGAAAAGCTCTGTTTTATTCCAAATTGGGAAGCAACAGAGGCTCTGCGTTCATCATTTAGCTCAACTAGCCCTACCTCTTGCACCATTGGATGTGCTTGGAAGAGATGGATAAATGAGGCGGAGAACTGTCCGCCGCCGATGATTGCAACTTTTAGTTTTTGCATCACATTTCTCTCCTCTCAGTATTTAGCTTTTGTTCTTACCAAAAATTCTACTGAGAAAACCTGGTTCTTTTGGATCATTGGCATGCCCTTGGCAACGATCTTTTTTCGCAACGCCTTTGAGTGCGATTTCAATGTGTTGGCCACAACCAGACCAAGTTGGCTTTCCACATTTACGACAATTAGTTCTGCTACACATATTCTTTCCTGCTTTCTATTTGGTCGCCGCTGGCGAGTTGATCCATGTTTGATAGCCACCATCAAGATTTACGGCATTGAAACCAAGTTCCTTTAAGAGCATTGACCCGGTGTGTCCTCGTAGTCCAACTTGGCAATTCACGAGAATGTTTTTATTTTTAAGTTCTATTTGGCGTTCGCGAATTTCATCCACAGGAATATTGATCGCTCCTGGAATCATTCCTCGACCACATTCGGCAGGAGAACGGACATCAAGAAGTTCATACCCTTGTGCGCGGTACTCCTCAATCTGATCCCATTGAGCCACCTTTGATAAACCAGAGATGACATTTTCAGCAACATAACCAAGCATGTTGACTGGGTCCTTAGCTGAACCAAATGGTGGAGCATAGGCAAGTTCTAGATCGGCTAATTCGGGAGCAGTGATTCCGCCACGAATAGCTGTTGCAATAACATCGATTCGTTTATCTACGCCTTCAACACCAATACCTTGCGCTCCTAGGATCTCTCCAGTTTTTGGATCAAAGATCAACTTCAAAGTCATTTGCTTGGCATCTGGGTAGTAGCCAGCATGAGAATTAGGATGAATATGTATCGCTTGATGAGCACGATTTGCAGCCTTTAAGCGCTTTTCGTTCCAGCCAGTAGTTGCAATCATTAACTCAAAAACCTTAACAATGGCTGTACCGATAGTTCTCACAGGTCGCACCGATAACCCACAAATGTGGTCAGCCGCAACTCTTCCGTGACGATTAGCTAGGTTTGCAAGAG
Organism: Actinomycetota bacterium; assembly: GCA_947459935.1. Classification (GTDB taxonomy): domain Bacteria; phylum Actinomycetota; class Actinomycetes; order Nanopelagicales; family Nanopelagicaceae; genus Planktophila. The sequence continues at coordinate 6,670 of CANHFN010000029.1, read as the reverse complement.
GAACCAATGTCGCATTGCCATCAAGTGCATCAGTTTTTTCGGCTGCATCGCCAACGGCGTAAATATCATGGTTACTCGTACGATTAAAGTCGTCAACTTTTATTCCATTACGATTTCCAATTTCAAGTCCTGCAGCTTTTGCCAATCCAATTTCAGGGCGGACACCAATTGCCAAAATAACTATTTCTGCTGGAATTACATCGCCGTTTGCTAGTTCGACTGTGTCCTCGGAGATATTCACAACGCTAGAACCAAGTCGAAGGTCCACATTGTGCGTACGCATCTCATTGGCAACCAAGGTTGCAAGCTCTGGATCTAATGGCATCAGAACCTGGTCGGTTGCTTCAACTAATGCTGTTTGAATCCCACGGTGGACTAGGTTTTCTGCGATTTCAACGCCAATGAATCCTCCCCCAATTACAACTGCATTGGCTGGCTTCTTGCCAACACTTGCAGCGATTTTCTCAACATCTTCAACGGTGCGAAGTGTCATTCCGCGTTCGATACCTGGGATCGGTGGAACAACCGGAGCTGCGCCTGGGCTAAGGATCAGCTTGTCGTAGTCAAGTTCTGAAGTTTCTGAAGAATCTAAGTTTCTAATCGCTACCGTTTTCTTGCTTGGATTGATGGCAAGGACTTCAGTTCTAACGCGAACATCGAGCCGAAAACGGGCATGGAGGCTGGCTGGTGTTTGAAGCAATAGATCTTTCTCTTCTTCAATTACTCCACCTACGTAATATGGCAACCCACAGTTTGCATAAGAGACATGGCCGCTTTTCTCAATGACAATAATCTCTGCCTCAGCATCTAAGCGCCGAAGTCGAGTAGCCGCAGACATACCGCCTGCAACACCACCAATAACAACTACGCGCATTAGTTTTTAACCAGCATCATTCCTTCACTGGTCCAATCAATCACGCCACCATCGAGGTTGTAGACATCATGAAATCCAGCATCGTGCATAATCTTTGCTGCTTGGCCAGATCGGTTTCCACTTCTGCAATAGACCGCATATGTGACATTCTTATCTAATACTGCAATCTCATTTTCAAAGTTACCGCTTTGGAAATCAATATTCTGGGCACCTTCTATATAGCCTTCAGCGAATTCGCCTGGAGTTCGCACATCTAAAATCACAACACCTGATTCTGTAATCTTTTTTGAAAATTCTGAAACATTCATGTTTGTGGCTCCAGTCGTGGTAGTTGAACATCCGGCAAGTAATAAGGAAGTAATCACTGCTATAACTTTTTTCATCGCACTCCTAGGCAAGACTTAAAAATAATTTTTGCAACTGCGCTGTAACGGCTTCTGAATTACTCTTATCTTTGACCAAGCATTCTTTAAGGCTTGCCGAGATCAGGGTAAATGCAGCTGTATTGATCGCTTTAGAGGCTGCTGACATCTGGATGACAATTTCCTCGCAGTTGCGACCCTCTTCAAGCATGCGTGCAACTGCCCCTAGTTGACCCTGGGCGCGCTTTACGCGCTTAGTAATTGCCTCGATTTGTTCTTGATCAGAGAGAACGTGTGCAACATTTTTGGTCGCCATTGTTAACACTTACAGCGATCTGCTTCTGAAACGCCGGCAAGAGCTGACTCAATATGCTCGCCACAACCAGACCAAGTGGCTTTCTTACACACTGCACAGGTAACACGTGAACACATTCTCAATCTCCTTAGATAGTGACTAAGGAGATAATAGCATACCCCTAGGGGTATAAGTCAAGATCACAGCCGGCCGGCTTGGTACACTCTCTTGAGGAACTCTTGCGTCTTCGGGTTCTGCGGATTATGTAGAACTTGTTCAGCGGTGCCCCGTTCAACGATGTTGCCTGACTCCAAGAAGCACACTTCGTCAGCAACTTGGGTGGCAAATCCCATCTCGTGGGTTGCAAGGACCATCGTCATTCCATCGCTCTTAAGGTCGCGCACAGCTGAAAGAACTTCATTAACGAGAACAGGATCCAGGGCTGAGGTCACCTCATCTAGTAGCAATAATCGTGGGCTAACAGCCAATGATCGAATGATTGCCACGCGTTGCTGTTGACCACCGCTAAGGCGATCTGGATATTGATCAGCTTTATCAGCTAAATCAAAGCGCCTTAACAAATGCATCGCATGGGTATTTGCTTCATCTTTGCTCTTACCGTGAACCTTGATTGGTGAAAGAGTGATGTTTTCCAAAACAGTTTTGTGAGGGAAAAGGTTAAATGATTGAAAGACCATGCCGAGTCGACGCCTGACTTCATCAACATTTATCAGAGGGTCTGATATCTCTTTTCCGTCTAAGAAGATTTGTCCATCATCAATTGATTCCAGCAAATTGATACAACGAAGCAAGGTTGATTTACCTGAACCAGATGCACCGATTAAAACTGTTGCAGTGTGCTCTGGCACCTTGAGGGAAAGGTCCTTTAAAACAAGTTCAGAGCCAAAGGATTTTCGTATATCTACCAGTTCTAAGACGTTGCTCATTAGATCGATCCTTCCGAATTCTGAGCACTGGTGCGCTGTCTGATTGCTCTATCTGTGTATCGGGTCATAGGAATCGTAATCAGCAAGAACAAAATTGCAGCAACTACATAAGGTGTGTAGTTGAAAGTTCGGCTGGCATTAATTTGAGCTGCACGGACTGCATCAGTGACGCCAAGAATTGATACCAAACCTGTGTCCTTAAGCAAAGAGACAAAGTCATTTAAAAGCGGAGGAACCACGCGACGAATGGCTTGAGGTAAAACAACAAATCGCATTGTTTGGCCAGAAGTTAAGCCCAACGATCTTGCTGCAGCCCGTTGGCTTGGGTGAATCGACAAGATCCCGCTTCGGATAACTTCTGCTACATAAGCAGAATATGTCAGGACAACTGCAACGGTGCCTAAGAAAATAACGTTGCTTGAAACTCCTTTTAATCCGAGTGCTGGAACTCCAAATCCAACTAACAAAATAATCAAAATAAGCGGAGCGCCACGGAAAATATCAACGTATGCGGTCGCGAGAAATCTAAATGGAGTTAGTGCAGGCGACTTTGTAGTTCTTAGCAATGCTAATCCAAGTGCGATAACTCCGATTGCAGCTCCACCAATAAAAGTAAGCTGCAGATTGATCCAGAGACCTTTAATGACTGTGGGAAATACTTCTTTTCCATATTCAATGTCAAAGAATGTTGTTTTTACAGTTTCCCACCCTGGAGATGTAACAAGAATTACGGCCAAAGTGCCCAATACAAAAATAGAAGAAGCCGCAGCAATACTTGCTTGCTTACGGCTTATTGCACGCCGAGACTTCCGGCGTTCTTTCTCACGTGAGCTTGGCGACCACGCAGAGTCTTGATTCTCTGACATGGTCGCCAAACTACCGTGTTTACTTCTTAGTTTCTATTAAGGCTTCAATACAGGAGCGCCAGCATCTGTTGCTAGCCACTTTTCTGTAATAGCCGCCAATGTGCCATCTGCTGTGATCGCATCAACTGCGTCAGTAACAAATGGAGTCAGCTTGCTTCCCTTTGTAAGCAAGAGACCGAACTGATCTCCAGATCCTGTTGAAGGAAGTTGACCAACGATTAGACCGTTTGGAACTTCAACTCCTGATAGATAGAAGGCTGTTGGTAGATCAACAACTAGACCATCAATCTGCTTGTTCTTCAGAGCCGAAACTCCTGCAGCATTGTCGTTGAATACCTGTGGTGCTATACCAATCTGGTTTTGAATTGCATCTAGAGACGTTGTTCCAACAGCAGCGCCAAGTTTTGCACCTTTGAGTTCAGCAAGTGAAGTGATTCCTTCAATCTTGCTTCCCTTGAATGAAACAATTGCTTGTGGAGCTGTGTAGTAAGGAGATGAGAAATCTACTGCTGCCTTACGCTCTTCTGTAATTGAGAATTGCTGCAAGTTGAAGTCAAAGTTCTTTTCTCCAGGTGTTACAGCTGAATCAAATGTTGTGCGAACCCAAACCACACATGTTGCTTCAAAACCAAGTTGCTTTGCAACTGCGTATGCAACTGCGCCTTCAAAACCATTTCCGGTCTCTGGTGCATCATCAATGATCCATGGGTAGTAAGCAGGCTCACCGGTTGCGATTGTTAGCTTGCCTTCGGTAATTGTTGGAACATCTACTTTTGGACAAGCTGTGCTCTCAGATGATGAACATCCTGTAAGTGTTAGTGCAGCAGCAATTACAACTGCTGCGAAAATTCCAAAACGTTTCTTCACGATAGCTCCTCTTTTGGTTAGGGCGAAATGGATACCTCCAAAGGTTATTCATGCTTAGCTCATATGTCGACTTGCAAATGGAATGCAAGAAGCATTCCTACGCTTGAAAATGGGGCTTTGAATCACGCAAAGCCCTTGCAACTGCCTGAGACTGGCTTTAGCCTTACTTATTCGAAAAAAGGGTGGTATCCATGAAGTACAAGTCAGTTAAGGGTTTACTCAAGAGTGACGAATCCCTGATCCCAGTAACTTTCATAGATAAACTTGAAGATATTTTGCACGGCTTTCTTGGAATACTTTTGTTCATCGTCTCTATTCTGGCGGCTGGTTATAGCTTGCAGAGATTGATTGAAACTCGTCCATTTTTTCCTTTGGGCATGATTCAAGGAATTAATGACATCCTTTTTGTAGTCATCATTCTTGAGATTATGCGAACAGTGATTGTTCGATTTACAGATGGAATTTTCCAGTTAGATAATTTCTTGATCATCGGTGTTATTGCAGCTGTTCGGCATATTCTCACCGTTGGTGCATCACTGACCATGGAAAAAGAGAAGACAACTGAGTACTTCAACCGAGCACTCATTGAAATGGGCGTTAACACTGGAATTGTTTTGGCACTTGTCTTTGCGCTGTTTTTATCACGTGCAGCCAGAGCCACATCCAAAAAAGTATAAAGAATCTACGGTTTAGTAAATTCTCCTAAGAGAATTCCCACACGCACTGAGCCGGTATAACTTAAATCTGTAAAGACATACTCAAAGTCATACAATCCTGGACTATTTATATTGCCAAACTCACTGCTACTGAGTCCAGCCGCAACAGGATAGGTCTGAATTTTTTCTCGTCCGCCATTTGTATCCCGCTTGTACACAGTTAACTCGGCAATTTTTCCACCAGATCCATCACGGGGATCTGTGAATACTTCAATGACCTGTCCCATTTCGAGCGCAAAAGTGAATGTGTAGGTTCGTTCTGCAAGAGTGGTTCCGTTGAGGCGGAGATTTGCATATTGCGGCAGCGCCAAGCCGCCATTGACATCACCTGGAGTGACATAAGAATTTGATTGAATTACCGGTCGACCTGAGGCGAACAGACTGCTTGTGCCTACTACGTATGACAATGCGGCAAGGGCAAGAATGGAAAGGGCAATAACCCCTGAAATGAGCCACTTTCGAAGTCGACGTTTCTTTACTTTTTCAAACACCATGTCTGCAAGAAGATCATTCGAAACGATATTGAGACCGAGCGCTTCAAACTCCCTCTTAATCAAAGGGTCGAGATTGTCTTTACTCATCGTTACCCTCCAACTCAATCACATGAAGGTCATTTGTTAATGACTGTCTTTGAGAGTTTGCTATTGCTGGTGAAAATTGTACATAGTCACTAACAGCAGATCGACCGCGCGCAAGATGGGACGCTGCTGTTCCTGCAGGGATTCCAAGTTTTGAGGCAGCTTCCTTTATTGAGTAACCATATTCATAGATCAAAAGAAGAACAGCGCGCTGGGCCGCGGTAAGAGATTTCAAAGCCGCTTGCACTAACAATCGCTCTGAGACATTTTCTGAGTTATCACTAGTTTGCAAAAGTGTTGCCACGAGCTCTAACGAAACTTCATTTTCTGCTTTTCTCCTTGCATACTTCCGGCGAATATCTGCGTGCTTACTCACCATTACTCGGATCACGTAAGCTTCCAAATTTTCATGCTCTTTAAGTTTTTTCCAGCGTGGAAAAATGTCAGCCAATGCTTCTTGAAGGACATCTTCGGCATTTTGTATATCAAAGCAGATAGCCCTAGCAGCACGGATAAGTTCGCGCTCTTTCTCTTGAACCCACGCCGTGAACTCTTCTTCATCTCTGCGGGACATAAGCCTAACTTTAACTGTCTTTTGGTTAGAAATGCCTTCTGAATTGCCTTCACAATGAATAGACCGTTACCAGGGCCTTAATTTATGCAGTCATTGAGATGTCTTTGGGCTCTTTCAAATATCAGCAAGCGTGACCCGGGTGCCAGGGCTCCCTCCCCTTGCCTGTTTTACATCAAGCCGGAGTTTATGACGCCCTAGAAGAAGTCTGGAAGCGAGTCTGCCAAAACTAGATTCATGTGACTTCTCTGCATAAATGGGTGAGGCAAATACGGTAATGATCTAAGAGGACATTCGAGTAAAGAGGGGTTGTAATGAAGCGGAGCGGTCAGAAAACATTCAGGGTTCTGATTACTGCTCATCTGTTTTGTACCAATCTGATTGTTCCCTACTCAGCTTCGGCGCACGTAATTGACCAACTAGCTCAAAAGAAATAAACCCATCCACTAAGGAGAGAGAAAACAATGGCAGGTTCACCTAATCTGAAAAAGAACTTCATAGCTTCACTTTTTGACTTCAAGCTTGAACATCTTGTTTCGCTAAAGTTTCTAAAATTTATCTACTTGATTTTCACAGTTGGGGCCACGCTAGTAG
>CANHFN010000028.1 GCA_947459935.1 Actinomycetota bacterium | reverse complement strand
TTGCGAGCATCTGGCACTGAAGCCCTGGTAAGAGTCATGGTTGAAGCCTCCAGTGATAGCCTTGCGCAAGAAGTTGCACAGCAGCTTGCAGATGTAGTTAAAAACGAACTGGGGTAAAAAATGTGCGGAATTGTGGGATATACAGGACCACAATCTGCTTCGCACCCTCTAATTGAAGGTCTGCGACGCCTTGAGTACCGCGGATATGACTCAGCTGGCATTGCACTAGGTACGCCAGGCAAACTATTTATTGAAAAGAAGGCTGGCAAGCTTTCAAATCTTGAAAACGCACTTGATGCATCGCTGCCAAATGTTCATTCCGGAATTGGCCATACCCGTTGGGCAACACATGGTGGGCCGACTGATAAAAATGCACATCCTCACGTTGATAATGAGGGCAAGCTTGCAGTTATCCATAATGGAATTATCGAAAACTACACTGAACTGCGCACACAACTAGAGGCAAAAGGTCACAAGTTTTCTTCTGAAACAGATACCGAATCAGTTGCTCACTTACTCAGCGATCTACGTAAAGAGCACAATGGAGATTTAACTGCTGCAATGCGAGATGCGGTTAAGGCACTTCGTGGCTCATTCACATTATTAGCTATTCATGCAGATCAACCAGATGTGGTTGTGGGAGTACGTCGTAATTCGCCTCTTGTTGTGGGGCTAGGTGACGGCGAAAATTTCATGGCATCTGATGTTGCAGCTTTTATTGAGTATACGAAGAAAGCAATTGAATTAGGTCAAGATGAGATTGTGACAATGACACCAACGAGTGTTGTCATTACAGATATTGAAGGAAAGATAGTGACTCCTAAGGGATATGAGATCTCGTGGGATGCAAGTGCAGCTCAAAAGGGTGGCTTTGCACATTTCATGTTAAAGGAAATCTTTGAGCAGCCTAAAGCTGTTGCCGATACTTTAATTGGCCGTTTAAGTGATAACAATCAGATTGTGCTTGATGAATTGCATATGAGCCATGATGAGATTAGATCACTAAAAAAGATCACTGTTATTGCATGCGGCACGGCATATCACGCTGGGATGATTGCAAAGTATGCGATTGAAAAGTGGGCAAAGATTCCCGTTGATGTAGAGATAGCAAGTGAGTTTAGATATCGCGATCCAATTATTGATCCCAGCACTTTGATTATTGCTATTTCACAATCTGGTGAAACTATGGACACTTTGATGGCGGTGCGCCATGCAAAGGCTGCCGGCGGTCGAGTTCTGGCAATTTGTAATACAAACAGTTCGACGATTCCACGCGAATCAGATGCGGTTTTATATACACACGCGGGCCCAGAAATTGCAGTGGCATCTACAAAAGCATTGTTAACTCAAATGATTGCTGTCTATCTCATCGGGCTCCACTTGGGTCAAGTAAATGGTTCTCTCAAAGATAACGAAGTACGGGATCTATATAAGGAACTACTTGAGTTACCTGGGAAAATCGAACAGATTCTAGAAACCGTAGAACCTTTACGTGCGCTAACCAGAACTTTTGCACAGAACAACACTGTCTTGTTCTTGGGAAGAAACATTGGATATCCAGTAGCTCTAGAAGGTGCTTTGAAATTAAAAGAGCTTGCCTATATTCATGCAGAGGGTTTTGCCGGGGGAGAGTTAAAGCACGGACCGATTGCACTTATTGATCAAGGAACACCGGTTATTGCAATATTGCCTGCAGGCCATGAGCATGCTCTAGATGAAAAAATGTTGAGCAATATTCAAGAGGTCAAGGCCCGTGGTGCTCGCGTAATCGTTATCGCTGAAGAAGGTGCACATGTTGAAGGAGCAGAACATGTTATTCGCATTCCTGTGGCTCCAGCATTGTTCCAACCAGTTTTAGCAACTGTTCCACTGCAAGTGTTTGCATATGAAATGGCAGTTGTTCGAGGCAATGATGTTGATCAGCCGCGAAATCTGGCTAAATCCGTAACGGTGGAATAATGAAAGATGTAGATCAAAATCGCCGTAGGCAAATGGATCGCGCATTGCGTTGGGCCTTTTTGTTGTTTGCTGGATTCATATTTGTAACACAGCAGGTTTATACCTACGGACCACTCGTAAGTTATGACAAAAAGATAAATAGTCAGCCAAAGCCTCAATTTGAAGGCTGGGCGGGGTTTATCTTGAGGCGCTTAGATGACTTAGGTCTTCGAGGGTTAACAGCAACAGTTCTGTTGCTTGCAGCTGCCTTTATTGCTTATAAATTCAGAACTTGGCGCCCGCTCAACTTAGCTCTTCTTTCTTTGCTCTCATTAAATCTAATTGTCGGGTCCGTGAAAATTTTGTTAGGCCGCACTAAACCCCGAGATGGGTTTGATTTATTGCACGCGGGCGGCATGTCATATCCAAGTGGTCATGCAACTAACGCAGTTTTATCGTGGGGGATATTGGCCTACTTGATCTATAGATATGCAAAAGTCGATCGGTATCAAGGCCGTTTAGCAAGTGCAGGAGTTGTCTTAATCAGCTTGACTGTTTGTGTTGTTTCTTTAATCCGTCAGACACATTGGTTTAGTGATCTATTAGGTGGCCTTTTTGTTGGCAGCGCATTATTGGTAACGATTATTGCAATAGATCGCTTTGTTCCCTCAAAAAGCCAGTTGCACTAGACTGCTCTAATGATTGATGGAATCGGAATTGATGTCGTAGACATCGATCGGTTTAAAGCATCTCTTGGGCGCACTCCTGGTTTACTTGAAAAACTCTTCACCCCAGCAGAGCGCGAGAAGCCACTTAACTCACTTGCTGCACGATTTGCGGCTAAAGAAGCACTTGCAAAAGCGCTTAATGCAGGCAAAGGATTGTCATGGCGTGAGGCGGAGGTTGTTAATTTAGAGAGTGGTAAGCCAGTGTTCTTGTTCAGAGGTGAGATTGCCGATCTTATTGATGGCGCAGAAGTGCATCTTTCGCTTTCACATGATGCCGGTATTGCATCTGCCATGGTGATTGTGGAGCGAACATGAATCGCGCTGAAGCACGAATTGATCTTGCTCGAATTTCAGAAAATGTAAAGCACCTCAAAAATCTTTCGGGTACTGATGTCATGGCTGTTGTAAAGGCAGATGCGTATGGTCATGGATTAGTCGAAGTAGCACGTGCGGCTATTGACGGTGGTGCTTCTGCATTGGGAGTTGCACTTCTTGAGGAAGCGATAACTTTGCGCAATGCAGGGATTACTTCACCAATATTGGCATGGTTGGTGCCCCCAGGATCTGACTTTAAGTCAGCCGTTGATAACGACATTGAATTAGCTGCTTCTTCAATAATTGCTTTAGAGCAAATTGGATCTGTTACATCTAAGAATCGTCCTCGAGTTCATTTAGAAGTTGATACCGGTATGACACGAGGTGGATTTCTCAGTGAGTGGGGCAAACTCGATGCACATCATGTTGCCAATATAGACATTGTTGGAATTTTCTCGCACTTTGCAAGGGCCGATGAGCCAGATCAAGAACAGAACGATCAGCAACGTGCACGATTTAAAGAAATGGTTGCCACTCTCGAATCTTTTGGTTACACAAATATTGTTAGACACTTATCCAACTCGGCCGCAACACTTAAGGATGACCAATCGCGCTTTGATATGGTCAGAGCCGGGATTGCAATCTATGGACTAACACCTGACCTCGAAAACCTCGGATCTTCCGAGTCACTTGGCCTCAAGCCAGCTATGCAACTTCGTGCGAAGTTACATTTGGTCAAGCAGGTACCTGAAGGTGCTGCTGTTGGTTATGGAGCTACCGCTCACACAACAAGTGAAACCAAACTTGGCATTGTCGCAATGGGGTATGCCGATGGAATTCCACGTATCGCAAAAAATGTGGGAGTTTTTGTTCATGGAAGAAAAGCTCCAGTTATTGGGCGTATATCGATGGACCAATTCGTAGTGGATTTGGGAGCAGATTCCACAGCCGTTTCTGGGGATTGGGTGATTGTTTTCGGTGATGGATCTAAGGGTGAGTACACCGCAGATGACTGGGGTGCCGCATCGTTATCAATAAATTATGAAATAGTCACACGAATTGGGCCTCGAGTGCCTAGAATCTACGCACATCATGTCTACTGAAGATTCAGCACTGTACGTCGAGAGAGTAAATGTCTCCTTCGGCGGACTTCGCGCTCTCAATGATGTCTATTTAGAAATTGGCAAGAATGAGGTTGTTGGATTAATAGGTCCTAATGGTGCTGGAAAGACAACATTATTTAATGCACTGTGCGGCTTAGTGACACCAGATTCAGGTGATTTTTACCTGCATGGAAAGAAAAGTGAATTTCCAAAACCCTTTGAGCTTGTTGATTTAGGAATTGCTCGAACTCTTCAAGGTGTCGGTTTGTTTGGGGATTTGACTGTATTAGAAAATGTCATGGTAGGCGCACAACATTTATCAAAGGCAGGTTTGATTTCTGCAGCATTTGGTAGAAATAGAAAAGATGAAGGCAAGATCCGAGATAAAGCTCGCGTTGCATTAGAACGAGTCTTTGCAGGTGGTATTGCTCATCGGCGCGCAGACACATTGTCGTATCCAGACACAAAGCGTGTTGCGATTGCACGTGCTTTAGTGAGTGAACCGACAATATTGATGCTAGATGAACCGGCGGGTGGTTTAGGATCTCAAGATATTGAGTGGATGAACTCTCTCATTAAGAATTTAAGTGTGGATATGTCAGTGTTACTAGTTGAGCACCACATGGATGTTGTGATGTCGGTGTGTAGCAAACTTTATGTCCTTAACTTTGGTGAAGTTATTGCAAGTGGCGATGCTGAAAAAGTACGACGAGATCCAGCAGTAATGGCTGCTTATTTAGGTACGGATAGCAATCATGTCGCTTAATGTTTCGAATCTAACGGTCCACCATGGGGCGATCTGTGCAGTCAATCAAGTCTCATTGGCGGTTCCTACCGGAGGTCTTGCAGCAATCATTGGATCAAATGGTGCAGGAAAAACAACTTTGCTAAGAGCATTATCAGGGCTTAATAAGCCGACCTCTGGCGTAGTTAATTGGATGGGCCAAACAATCACGGCAGAAAAGCCTGAAAAGTTAGTGCGTATGGGGATTTCACATGTGTCAGAAGGAAAGTCTGTAATTCCAGAGTTAACAGTGAGAGAAAATCTTGAGCTTGGTGCTATCTGGCGAAAAGATGGCAAAGAGATGAAAGAGTCATTGTCGCAAGTAATTGAAATCTTTCCTCGTTTAGGTGAGCGCATCTCTCAAAGATCAGACTCTTTGTCTGGTGGGGAACGACAGATGCTTGCGATTGGTAGAGCGATTATGTCAAAACCAAAACTTCTTTTGTTAGATGAGCCTTCATTAGGTTTAGCCCCACTTGTTGTTGAACAAATATTTCAAACAATTAGAGATTTGACGACCCAGATGAGATTAACTGTTGTGCTTGTTGAACAAAACGCCATGGGTGCACTCAAGATTGCAGACCTGGGAATTGTGTTGAACTTAGGAAAAGTTGTTGCCGTCGATCATGCACAAGCGTTGATTCAAGACCCTGCAGTCCGCGCTGCATATTTGGGGTACTAATCATGCAACTACTTAATACTCTCCTCATCGGAATTACCGCTGGATCTATTTATTCATTAATGGCTATTGCATTTGTTTTGGTCTGGCGCAGTACCCGAGTAGTTAACTTCGCTCAAGCAGGCATGGCGCTCTTATCAACTTACTTTGGTTATGAAGCAGTCTCACGATTAGGCTCATTTTGGATTGCCCTACCAGTTGCCATGATTGGAGGCGCAATATTTGCAGCTCTAGTTGAACTAATTCTGATGAGATTGTTGGTTAAGCACGCATCCTCTGGACCTATTGCAGGTGTTGCACCAATTATTGCAACGCTCGGACTATTAGGAGTGATTAAATCTGTTGTAACAATGATTTGGGGCGGACAGGATTTGAGAATTGTCGCACCAATTTCCAATAATGGATTTACGATCAATGGCGAAACTTTGGTTTTCTCGCCATTAAAGCTCTTGGTTCTGGTTGTAGTTATGGTTTTGCTCATAATGCTTTCTATTCTTTTCCAAAAAACAAATCTTGGCTTGGCGCTTCGAGCGTCTGCTCATGCCCCTGAAATAGCTCGTCTTTCAGGCGTTAGGGTCGATGCAGTTCGTACGCTTGGATGGGCATTAGCAGGCGCAGCTGGAGCAGTTGCCGGTCTTTTCCAAACAGTTAATGGAAATGGTAATTTTTCACCAGATTCAATTGAGTTCTCTTTGCTACTGGTCTCGGGCTTCATTGCAGCAGTTATTGGTGGGTTGGATAGTTTGCTTGGTGCCGTTCTAGGTGGTTTATTCCTTGGGATCTCAATCTCTTTTGTATTGATGTATGTCAGCAGCGGGCTCTTCTTCATCGCACCATTTGTAATTTTACTCATTGTTTTGTTTGTGCGACCTCAAGGAATTATTGGAGTAAAGGCGGGACGTCGTGCATAAGAGTAAAAAACAAAGTACCCATCTTCCACTCTTTATTCTTGTTGGTGTAGTGCTTTTCATCCTCAGTAACTTCATAGAGGAACTTCGCGTAAGCCAGGGAACAACAATCGCTGTTTATGTAATTGCAATTTCTTCAATTATCTTGCTAACGGGTTATTCGGGTCAGGTCTCACTCGGCCATGGAGCTTTGATGGCGATCGGTGCATATGCAGCTGCAGTGCTTCGTCTTGAATTTAATCTTCCAATTATTTTATGTTTTGTTGCAGCTGTTTTAGCTGCCGCAATCGGTGGCTTGTTACTCGGCATGGCAGCGGCACGGCTTTCTGGTCCGTATCTTGCTGGCACAACACTTGCACTCGCTATCGGACTTCCTTCTCTTGCAAATCAATTTCCAATTCTCGGAGGAGAACAAGGTCGTGAGTTTAAAGTTGGGCCTCCTGATTTTGAACCTGAAGTTGTTGCCGCAGCAGAGCCGCTAACTTTTTTTGGTAACGTGCTTTCAATTTTGGACAAGTTGCAAACCACCCTTGCAACGGGTGCATGGCCAGGTGCATCACCTATGTCCACCTATAAGTGGTGGTTTTGGATCGCAGCCCTTGCCGCATTGATTTCTATGTGGACCGTTAGAAATATTCTGAACTCTGCCTATGGTCGATCATGGAGAGCGGGCCGAGGCAATGAGGTCGCAGCCCAATTGGCAGGGATAAACACAGCCCGTTCTAAGGTCCTAGCCTTCACAATCAGCGCTGGAATAGCCGGTTTGGCTGGAGCGCTGCTAGCTATGTCTATTGGCACCGTTTCCCCGAGCGCATTCCCGCTTGCCCTCTCATTTTCCCTGCTGACAGGTGCGGTTCTCGCTGGCATAACTACCCTCGGAGGGGTCATTATTGGGTCAGTGATTTTGGTAGCCATCCCAGAAATCGCCGATGTGGTCGCACACCGCCTCGGTAGTTCTGAGAGTGTTACTACAAATCTTCCAGGTTTAATTGTTAGTGGGTTGTTGATTTTGACAGTTCTGTTTGTTCCAAACGGTCCTGTTGAACAACATCGCGCTCGCAAAGCAAAACATGAAGCAGCACATAGCAGTACAAAGAAGTAAAGAAATAGAAGCAGTAACTCTCGTAATAACCCTCGATGGAAGGAAACACATGAAAGCACTACAACGCCGTACGTTGCTAGCAGCAACAGCGGTACTAGCCACGGTTGGTTTAGCTGCAACAGCTATTCCTGCTCAAGCGGCTGAAGTTGGCGTCACTGCAACCCAAATTAAACTGGGAATGACATTGCCGCTAACAGGTACTGCATCACTTGGATACAACAAGATTCCAGGTGCAGCAAAGGCGTACTTCGATTACCTCAATGCAAATGGTGGAATCAACGGCCGCAAGATCAATCTTGTCGTCAAAGATGACCGATATGTTCCAACTGAAGCGGTTTCAAAGACCAACGAACTTATTCTCAAGGATAAGGTCATGGCACTTCTTGCACCTCTTGGAACTGCAAATGTAAAGGCAGTTGCATCATCTGTTAATCCAGCCCGTCGTGGAGTTCCAGTGTTGTTTGTGAACACAGGATTTAGTGGATTTGCAGATACCAAGAAGTACCCAACTACCTACACAGTTTTGCCTTCATACATTATGGAAGCAAAGATCATGGGTCAGTACATTAAAGAAAAATTTGCTGGTAAGAAGATTGGTCTTCTATACCAGGATGATGATTTCGGAACAGATGCTCTTGCAGGATTTAAAACAGCTGGAGTTAACTTCGCTGTGAGAGTTCCTTACGCATCAGGTTCACAAAGTGCAGCAGCTGCTGCAGGATGGATTACAAAGTTCAAAGCTGCAGAAGCTGACGTTGTTATTCTCTTCGGTGTATCAAGTGCAACATCTGCAATGCTGGGCACAGCTGCTCAACTGGGCTACAAGCCACAGTGGATGCTTGGTTCAGTTGGTGGAGATGCAACAACAATTAAGTTGACAGGTGTGCCAGCAGGCGTCTTGAGAGGCGCAATTGGATTCTCACCAGTACCAGCTACTACTGATATGAATGATGAGTACGTAAAGTTCTTCTCAGATATCTACGCAAAGGCAGTTCCAGGTTCAGCATTTGATCTGAACGTATTGCTAGGAATGAACTCTGCATTCATGGCTGCACAAGCTCTTAAGGCTGCAGGTCCAAATCCAACACGTAAATCTTTGATGGCTGCTATCGATAGCAAGGGTGCAACATTTGCAAACTCTGCATTGGTTCCACTTGGCTACTCAAAGACCAGCCACGTTGGCCTAACCGGATACTGGGTTGGTGAGTACTCAGTAACAGGAGATCTTTCACCAATCGGTGGTACATATGTCACATACACAACTGATTCAGGATCTGGTGCTGTTGTTAAGTCAACATACAAGCGTCCTGCAATGCCAGCGAAGGGACTACCTAACTAATGAAAAAAGTAAGATTACTTTCGCTTCTTTCAGTAACAGCACTTGTAACAACAGTTCTAGTCACAGCACCAACTGTTGCTAATGCAGCACCTGCGTGTGATGGCAAGAGCCCAATCCAAACTTGTGTTGGTGTTACATCAGATGGCGCACCATATGCAATGCAGGTTCCAGCAAACTTCAACGGAACTGTTGCTTTGTACTCACA
>CANHFN010000027.1 GCA_947459935.1 Actinomycetota bacterium | reverse complement strand
TTGAAGCAGTCCGTGCTGCAATACCAACTGGCACGCCACTATTTGTGCGCATCTCTGCCACAGACTGGGTTGATGATGGTTGGAACTTGATTGATTCAGTGGAGCTATGCGCGCAGTTAAAGACATTGGGCGTTGACCTTGTTGATGTTTCAACAGGTGGCAATGTTCATAACGCACCTATTAAAGCCACACCTGGCTTCCAAGTTCCTTTTGCCACAGCAATTAGAGCAGAGACAGGAATCCTGACAACTGCAGTTGGCCTCATTACAGAACCAGAGCAAGCAGATCACATCATTCAAATTGGAGAAGCAGATGCGGTCTTTATGGCCCGTGAATTCCTGCGCAATCCCCGATTCCCTTTATATGCAGCGGAAAAACTAGGTGTAAAGATCAAGTGGCCACGTCCCATTGAGCGCGGCAAGTTAAGTTAATCCAATGAAACTCTTGGGCTCTGTCATAGGAATTGCCATCGTTGCAATTTATGTAATCGGATCAGGCCTTTGGGTGAACACCGGCGATAATTGGTATCGCACCTTGAACCAACCATCCTGGCAACCACCAGGATTTATCTTTGGAATTATCTGGCCCTATAACTTTATTGTTTTAGGTATTGCAGCAGTGACCATTGCCCAACGTGCCACAACAGCGCTCAGCATTACTTATTTAACATTCTTTGGGCTCTCTGTGGCATGTGCTCTGATTTGGGCTTACCAGTTCTATCGCCCCCACAATCTGCAATTTGCCGCGATCGCACTTGTTGGCACAGTGCTTTTGACCTTACCCATGGTGGTAATTGCTTTTAAAACTTCAACTTCAATTGGTCTGGCACTGTTGCCCTATCAAATCTGGGTAGCAACAGCTGCAACGCTGAGTTATCAATACAGCAAACTTAATTAACTATTTCTTGAGCGGGCCTAGTTTGTAGCTATCTAATCTGATCGCAGGCCTGCCTTGATTGGAATGCTGAGCCTTAAAAGCGTTTGTGCCATCTGTGCCACATAAGAACAAGATTGCTCCAGAACCACCTGGGTGTGAATTAATCCAACTGGTTAAGTTGTAAACATAATCATCAACCACGGTCCAACAACTTTGTGCGGTGTTGTTCGCCCTCACCTGAGCCATTGTGTATCCAGCAACCGTCGGTGTCGGTGTTGAAGTCGGTGTCGGTGTTGAAGTCGGTGTTGGAGTCGGTGTCGGAGTTGGTGTTGGAGTTGGTGGCACATTTGCCCCGCGCACAACCTCTCCAGCAATTTCCTTCTCCCCCACAGCAACCGTGATTGTTGATTTAGTTTTTGCTGTGATCACAAAGCTATATATCCCAGCCTTTGCCACCCGGCTATAGCGGGCTAAATAGAAGTAATTTGTTCTGCCATAAGGCTCATAGAACTTTTCTCGCTCATTGATCTTCATCGTTGTTTTAAAGCCACCAGGACCAGTGATGACAACGGTGGGTAGTTGGCTACTCTTTAAAGCATTTTCAGGCTTCTTATCAACAATTAAGTATTGAACCTCTAAGGCATCACCCTCTTTAAACTGGGCTCGAAACGCCTTCTTTTCACCAGCTTTACTAAAGGCTGCACGGATAGCAAAAGAGACAGTTCCATCAACTAACAGAGGACCTTTTGCTGCAGTTGTGTCGGTATTTAGTAAAACTACAGGTTGGTGAGCAACTGCAACACCACACCCCAGCGCAAGTGCTGTGAGAAGAGCGATTAATACTTTGCGCAAGGGAGTGTGCATCAGCTTGCTAGGACTCGAAGTCTCCGCCGCGGCCGGTAATTTTCTTCTTGCTCTTTGCTGGTCGCTCATAGGCAACCAGCAAAGCGGCAAGAATCATGGCAAAGACACCAATGACAATAAACTTTTCCATCTGTTTAACCCAGGACAGCCCAAGTAACAAGTGAGAAGACTGCTAGACCTAAGCCAACAATTGCAATTGCTGACAAAGACAACAGGTGACGTGAGGCTGCAATCTTCTTTGTTAACTCTGATGGCTTTTCAATGCGATTAAGGTCAACGATCAGTGCTTCAGCCTCACGGATGGTTGCGTATTGAGAAATAATTGCCAAGATTCCAGTAGTTGCAGCGACTCCAATTGCTAAATACTTTGTTGCATCATTTGCTGAATCAAACTTGCCAAATGCTGCCAAAACAAAAATACCGATCAACATAAAATTTGGACCCTTTTGGGCGTTGATCACTTGTGTGCGCTTTGTGTTCCAGAGTTCTAATAACTGAGCTTCTTGCATGTGGTTCTCTCCTTAACCAGGAAGTCCTCAATTGGACTTGGATAAAGGGTAGGTCCCAAACCTGAACTCTGCATGGCCAATCCCTTACGACTCACTTACGATTGCCCTATGTCTCGCATAGCCAAGGTCAAAAATGGGTTTGCCCCTAAGACCTGCCAGCGCTGTGGCCTGGAGTTTGAATGGCGCAAAAAGTGGGCTAAAAACTGGACCGAAGTTAAGTACTGCAGCGATCGATGTCGTGAGAATAAATGAAGCGCATCATCTATATCCCCTTTGACCACCTCCATCGCAAGTATGGAGCGCTCAAAGATGCTGATCCAAAAACCGATGTAATCGCTTTTGTGGAAAGCGCCCGTATGACCACTGGGCGCAACTGGCATAAAGAACGGTTGTTCTTTTTGATTTCAAGTGCGCGCCACTTTGCACAATCTCTTCAAGAAGACGGCTTTACTGTTGAATACATCAAAGCTGCCACAACAATTGCTGGCCTAGATGAAATCACCAAGAAGCATAAAGACCTGCCGATCTTCTGCGCTGAGCCATCCTCATTTAGGCAGTTGGAAGCGCTAGAAAAATATGGCGTTGAGTTTGTGCCCAATGATTTCTTTTTAACCCCTCGCCCGCTTTTTACCCAATGGGCGGCAGAACAAAAGTCATACTTGATGGAAAACTTCTATAGAAAACAAAGAACCCGTCTTAACATCTTGATGGAAGGCAAAGATCCAGTTGGTGGATCCTGGAACTTTGATAAAGAGAACAGATTGCCTCCCCCAAAAAAGTATGAAGGACCGGCATATCTAGAGCACAAACGTGATGAAATTGATTTAGAAGTTGCCAAAGAACTTGGCCACACACCAACCACAACCTGGGCAACCACCCGCAAAGGCGCTCTTGCCCAAATGCATAACTTCTTTGACAACCACTTTGCAGAGTTTGGCCCACTAGAAGATGCGATGACAACTGATAACTGGGCCCTGCATCACTCACTTCTCTCCCCCTACATCAACAACAACCTGCTCCACCCGGCAGAGGTCATCCACGCAGCTGTGAAAGCCTTTAACTCTGGCACAGTTCCCATTGAATCTGCCGAAGGTTTCATCAGACAGATCATTGGCTGGCGTGAATACGTCAATGGCATGTATTGGTTTCTGGGACCTGATTACCGGGAGAACAACCAACTCAACGCCACCAGAAAACTATTGCCGCTATTTAACGACCCCAGCAAGACTCAAATGAACTGCATGAAGCAAACAGTCACTGACATTAACGATCGTGCCTGGGTTCACCACATTCCACGGCTGATGCTGCTTTCAAACCTTGCACTCATTACCGGCACCAACCCACAACAGTTTCTAGATTGGATGAGAGAAGTATTTATCGATGCCTCTGAGTGGGTCATGGTTCCCAATGTCATTGGCATGGGCGTGCACGCAGATGGCGGCGCCATGATGACAAAGCCCTATGCAGCAGGTGGTGCTTATATCTCCCGAATGTCTAACTACTGCAAACCATGTGTCTATAACCCCAAACTGCGCACAGGCGAGACAGCTTGCCCTTTCACATCTCTTTATTGGGATTTCCTAGATCGTCACAGGGAAGCTTTTGCGAAAAACCACCGCATGAGTCAACAGATCTTTGGTCTTAATCGATTGAGTGATCTGGATGAATTAAAGGAGCGAGCACAGGAAGTTCTTGAAGGGTTGGAACAAGGAAAGATATAGCGCTTTGTAACTTTATGTGAAAAATAGGAGTGGCCCTGCGCAAAAAATCACGCAGAGCCACCGAGGTGGTGCCCCCGACAGGATTCGAACCTGCAACCTCTTCCTTGTGAAGAAAGTACTCTGTCCGTTGAGCTACGAGGGCACCAGCGAAAACTAAATCCTTTTCACTACGTTAATTTTCTCAGGATAAATTCCGTGGATAACTATTTACATCTATCTTGGTGTGCTACTCTTCGAAGACCTTGTGAAGGAAGTAAAATAAATATCAGTTGAGTTAAAAACAAAAGCCCCGCAAACTATTGCGGGGCTTTTGTCTTGACTTTAATTATGCAAAATTGCGTTATTGAATGGGAATAACGATCTCGTTGTACTGCAAAATCCCTGGCTTAAAAGGTGGATCAAAGCGGCAGATACGTGTTTCACTAGATAGCGCAATATTTTCTTTGGCAGCCAAAGCACGTAGCTCTGCTACTTTTCTTTTCACTACCTCCTCATTTGCTCTACCTCTAAAAGATGCTGCAATGCAGGTCTCAGCATCTAGCTGACGCAACACCACCCGCGGGTCGTTGGGATCTGGCATGTCGGCAACACTGCTTCCTGCTGGCATCACAAATGAAACAAACCATTCATCCTCTGCTGCTTTATCAGCCTTCTGTGCACTGATAACTGGGGCGGTCATTGCGATTTTTTCTGATCGCTGATTACCTTGGGAGATGTATCCAAATAAAGATCTAAATGCCACACTTCCGGCAGATGAGTAATCAGCTGAGACTTTAACTTCAGCTAGTGAGCAGGGTAAATACTCACGAACTTCAAAGCCTTCATACTTTCTAATAACTGTGAACTTTTGTCGCTCTGTCATGTTTTGACTCTATACCGTGCACGCCACGCACCAGTACTACCTAACGCCCACATCACTAGCAACGGCTGAAAGAACAAACGCACCAAGCGCTTGGTGTCTGTGTCTAAGCCGAAGGCATCCACGCCGTTTACATACTGTGAGATGTTTCCCCAAAAGACTGCCACAAAGAAGGCTGCAACAATCCAACCTAATTGCACGCGATACTTCCACAGCGCAATTAATCCAACACCCAGTGCGATCTCAACCACCCCAGATGCCAGCACCACAAAGTCTGCATAATCTGCCAGCAGAGATGGCACCTGTGCCTGAAACTCTTGTCGGCTAGTTGTCAGATGTCCAACACCTGCATAGGCGAGCGCGCACCCCAAAACGATCTGAGGGACTCTTGCTACTACTTTCATCGTGGGATGAAAAGTGATTAGTTGTTTCTCACATACTCAGCTGCATGAGGAAAACCATTAGCCTCAAGTTTTTCAGCTAGTTCTGCCTTCACAGCCTTAACGACCTTATGCGTTCCGTCGCAGTTCTTCTCTTCATCTCTGGTGTAGGTGCAGGTACAAGCGCCCATGAGGTTTCTCTTTTCTTGGTAAAGGTTGGCGAAAGCGTATAGGAGGAGTGCGGTTATTTGCCTTGAAAGTGTAAGAAACTGACCATTGCGCAATACTTTTTGCTCACCTTTCGTGGAATACTTCCAACATGCACCAGCCCCTGCTTAACTCCCCTGTCTCTCTTGTGGGCTCCCATGGATAAAGAAGAGCTAGAAAACGCTGGCATCGACTACTTTGCCCAGCTCTACGGTGCCACTTCGGATGAAGGTGAGCCACAACAAACTTTCTTTGATAAATGGCGCGATAAATCAATTGCCAAGGCATATCGCAAACACAGCAAAATCAAGTTATCCGATTCTGATGTCCTCGATGTTGGCTGTGGCTATGGCTGGCTCTTAGATGCCTTCCAAGGAGCTCGCACACTCTCTGGCCTAGACATCGCCCACCACGCTGTTGAGAAAGCCACTCAGCGCAAGCCTGAAAGATTTTTCAAGCAGGCAAACCTGCAAGAACCAATTCCCTTTACCCACGGTTTTGATCTAATCCTGGCGATCAACATCATTGAGCACCTGACAGAGCCAGCAGCTGGCATCAAATCTATTGCAACGGCGACAAAACCTGGCGGCATAGTCATTATTCATTTACCAACTATTACAAACTGGTTTACCAAGTGGTTCTATAGCAAAACCTATGAGGCAGATCCAACGCATATCTATCGCCCAACCGGTGAAGAGGTGCGCGAACTCTTTGAGCAAGCAGGTTTTGAAACTCTACGTGACTCCTACTTCCCACATTTCTTTCCTGCACTGACCAAGATCTGGCCTATCCACCCGGCCTACTTTGCAGTCTTTCGCAAAACTACGAACGTTTAATCCGCACCACTTTAAGCACAAGGCCAATTACAACTAAGACAAAGCCCACCGGCAAGGTTAAGAGCATCAACCAGATATAGGCACCTGTCCCACTGCCTTCATCCCACATCGAAACACCTTGAATAAGCCCTGTAATAAAAGCCAGCAGTAAAGGAAAGAAAGCAAAGAGTAAGCCTAGGCGCACAAATGGAAAGCGAATCATGCACCCAGCGTAAAGGCAGGGACCCTTTAAAAGTGTGAGCAAACGCTTTAAACTCCCACAATGCATACAAGTTATGAACAACGCCTTGAGTTCTTGCAGCAATTTAGTGACGGCTTAGAGCTCTTTTCTACAAATCACCCAGATGCAAAAATCTCACACGGTGATGGCTGGCGGATATGTAGTAGCAATTCACAATTTGCCATGCTCAACAACGCCTTGCTCTACTCAGCACGCAAAGAAGCACTGACTGAGTTAATTGCAACCATTGCAGCAAACCAGGCACCTGCTGGTATTCGCTTAGCTGGCCCTGCCATCGTCCACACAACTGCCTTAGCAGAACTTGGATACACAAACCATGGCGGTGGCCCATTCATGCTCTGGAGTGCTGATTCCTCACTTGATAATTTCACTCTGCGCGAGGGTTTAACAATCAGACGTCTTGTCCCCACAGATAGTGATGTCATGAATCAGATCTATGCAGATGTCTATTCCATGACCCCTGAAATGATTGCTGATTTCAAGCCCTTCCAATTTGCAACAGAACAGGATTACACCTGGGGCCTATTTAAAGATAATGAGATGGTTTCACTTGTCACAGCTGTGATCTATAAAGACACCGTGGGCATCTGGAACATGGGCACGCCAACTATCCATCAAAAAAACGGCTATGGCTCAGAGTTACTTAGGTGGGTAATGAAAACCCATACAGGTATGGGCACCAAGAACTTCTTCCTGCATGCAACCACCGCCGGCAAGTTTCTCTATGACAAGTGCGGGTGGATCACCCTTGATTACCTGCCTTATCTATCTATTAAAAAGTCATAACAAAGAAAAAGACCCCGTGCTAACGGGGTCTTTTCTCTTATCGTGAAGACTTAAATATCATCCATCTCAAATGTAACTGAAAAGTTGACGACTTTAAGCGTTGGTGTCTTCATCCACTTTTCAACCGCTGAATCAAAGCGCTTTGAGTTGTTGTAGTAATCATCAAAGGTAGCTCCATAGGAAGCGCCACTGGCGTGGTGCACGGCAAAGATCCATCCACCATTGAGATTGCCAACGGCTATCTCTGAAACAACAACCTTTTCGGCACCTAGTCCTAGCCAGTGCTTCTTCCACTCTTTCAAGCGAGCAATCTGCTGTGCTCGGGTCTTACCTTCAGCTGGTTCTAGTATCGCAACTTCAACTGCACGTGCCATCTTCTCTCCTATGTTTTGTGGGGCCTTTGCTGAAACCTAAACCCAGACAGAAGGGCTGTAAATACCCTGAGAGGAATTTTCTCTTGACTGCATCACGCATACCTACCCAAGCATCATTGCCAGAGACAGAGCCAGGGCTTAGATTTGCCCACAACAATTAGCACCCAAGGTCAGAGAGTGAGTTTGTTTATGCTGGGAAGAAAAAAGAGTTCAGGCTCATCGAATGCCACTAACGGCACTGACTACATCACCTCGCTCATCGCAGGACACCTGCCATCAGCAGCTCCTGGTCACTCTATTGAGCTATCCATGGATCCCACCAGAGATCTACTCTCACTGATATTTGATGAAACCAGAATCTACTTCAATGACGGAGTCATTGATCCTGGTGTCATTGTTATGGGGCTGCAAGCACCACTGTTTCTAGACTTTGTGCCTTCCCCAGATTTAATTGGTGAAGTCATGTTAAGTAACAAGGTCTTGATTTCAACTAACTTAATACCGGTCAGTGAAACAAACTTTGATTTAGTCATATCTGCTGACTTATTACTTACCGGCCACCCTGCAGAAGATGCTCTTAATCTTTCAGTCATGCTCACTACGATCTCAGTTGCCCATAATGAGCTCTATGACGCCTGGGAATCACTCTAAGTTAAGTAGAAACTTAGAGTGCTTCAGTATGTATTAGAAGAACGGCACCTCTAGAAACCCATCGTCTAGATAGAGGCTTCTCTCCCATTTTAGGTACTGCTTGTTAAAGCTTCCTTCTGTATATAACTGCACCATTGCATCACAGCGCAGCCAGCGAGCACCCTCTGCCCATTGTGTTGGAGAAGGATAGAAAAAAGCCCAATAGTTAAAGTCTGCATCGTCTGGAAAATCCCATTTAGCTCTACAGACTCTGCCTGCCACATCAAGAATCAAATCATCTGAATACCGGGTGGGCGCCAATTTAAGTGGCCACTTCGCCACCCAGTAAGTCTCTGCATTATGTATTTGGGCACAAGGAATTGGGTTTGTTAAAGGTGAAGGTGCTTCAAACTCTTTGGCAGAGAAGAGATAGCAGTTACCAATCTTTGGTTTTAACTCCAGAGCAATAGCTTGAGGTCGTGTCAGCACAAATGCTGTAGCAGCCATTGCAACAGCAACCAGCGCTGAAATGAAGATCAGAACCTTATGCTTCATAGCCCGACTCATTGAGCAATCCTGTCATTACACGAGCGGGTTTTCTAGGCTTAAATGGTCACTCCTAATTAGACTTAACCCCATGACTGAGCAGATAGAACAGTTCTTTAACCCCGATGGCACGCTAATTTCCATCCCTGTTAAATCCGCCAAGAAGATCGCAGTCCTGCTCCACATTGCTCAAGAACTATCTCCCTCCACTAAGTATCCCGAGAAGGAACTCAACGCAATCATCGCCAAGTACCACGATGACACCGCAGCCATCAGGCGTCACATGATTGAGTATGGGATCTTGGAGAGGGATG
>CANHFN010000026.1 GCA_947459935.1 Actinomycetota bacterium | reverse complement strand
GTAGTTGCAAAGGTTCGCGCAATGAAGCACAACGAGGGCTTTAACGCTGCAACAGATGTTTATGGCGATCTTGCC
This sequence comes from Actinomycetota bacterium, assembly GCA_947459935.1. GTDB lineage: Bacteria > Actinomycetota > Actinomycetes > Nanopelagicales > Nanopelagicaceae > Planktophila. The sequence goes on along the minus strand of CANHFN010000026.1, from coordinate 9,331 downwards.
GCTGATGGTGTTATTGATCCAGTTAAGGTAACTCGCTCAGCTTTAGCAAACGCTGCATCAATTGCTGCAATGTTTATTACAACTGAAGCAGTTGTTTATGACAAGCCAGCAGAACAAGCTGCAGCTGATGCTGCAGGTGGACACGGACACTCACATGGCCCGGGTGGACATTCTCACTAGTTCTGAAGCGTAGAAGTAAAGAAAAGCCCCGCAGATAAAATCTGCGGGGCTTTTACTTTCCCTCGAAGGAGTACAAATTCTTATGATGCGTGAGAAATATCTGGCGTGATCTCTTTGCCTAGAATTGCTAGGCGATCATCTTCTGATAGCCCTCCCCAAATTCCGTATGGCTCCTGCACTGCGAGCGCGTGTGCCCGGCATGCTGCAATTACTGGACAGGATGCGCAGATAGCTTTTGCCGTGTTCTCGCGATTGCGGCGACGGGGACCACGTTCTCCATCTGGATGAAAAAACATCTCAGAAGGTAGGTCGCGGCACACACCCTGGTACTGCCACTCCCATTCATCAGCAACGGGACGGGGTAAACGTGAAGTTTCAGCCATGTCCGTACTCTACAACCGCGCCATAGGTTGTTCAAGTATTTTCAGGTCAAAAGTTGTTCAAGTGGCGTTTTCGGGTGGTGAGTTGGGCCACTTCACGCCACGATAGACCCATGAACCAGGAGCTTTTGACCGTAGCCGCGGTTGCTCGTCGCATAGGCGTGGCACCTGCCACCCTTCGGACCTGGGATCGCCGATATGGGTTGGGCCCCTCAGCCCACGAGGCGGGTGAGCATCGACGTTATCACCCAAGTGATTTAGCCAAGCTGATACTCATGCGCCGTTTAATCACAAGCGGTGTTGCACCTTGTGATGCTGCAATTAAGGCCAAGGCCCATAAAGGGAAGTTATCGGTTGAGGATTTAGTCGAAGAGTTTGAGGTTCGTGGAGAAGTTGTTGATGCACTTCATCGAGCAGCAAAATCACTGGATAAGAGTTTTGTTGAAGCGGTACTTCGCAAAGATATTGCAGACAATGGCGTTATTGCATCGTGGACTGAAGTCATTGTCCCGCTTTTGTTTTTAGTAGGTGATGAATGGGCTGCTACTGGAACCGGTATTGAAGTAGAGCACATGCTTTCAGAGATGATTAAGAGATTGCTTCGTGAAGGCGTTGTCGAGATCAAGGATCCCGTTAATGCCCAACCAGTATTGCTTGCTTCAGTTGGGGAAGAGCTTCATTGCTTGGCACTCCATGCACTAGCAGCTGCTTTGGCAGAAAAGAAAATCGAAACCTTTTTCTTAGGTGCAAGAACTCCTCTTGAAGCAATCACCGGAATGGTGAAACGATCAGCCCCACCTGCAGTATTTCTCTGGGCCCAACTGGAACAAAACTCTGACCCGAAGTTTTTCAAAGAGCTCCCAGTTGTTCGACCAGCACCGCGAGTCATCGTGGGTGGACCTGGGTGGGATCAGCAAGAGTGCTCTGATGTTGTCGTTGCGCAGGATTTAACCCATGCCTGTGCTGAAATCGAGCGTGCTGTAGGCCTCTAAAGCCCCGATAGACTTTGGCCTTCAATCGATGGGAGGCCCAATGAGCGATTCAGACAAGGTCGCAATGCTTGGCCTGACCTATGACGATGTACTTTTACTTCCAGATGCTTCAGATGTAGTTCCCTCTGAAGTCAGCACAGTCACTCAATTAACCCGCAATATTTCTATTGCTGTTCCTTTGGTTTCTTCAGCCATGGACACAGTTACAGAATCTGAAATGGCTATAGCCATGGCCAAAGCTGGCGGAATTGGAATCATTCACCGCAACCTGCCAATTGATGCGCAAGTAACTCATGTGAAATTGGTAAAGAACGTTGGACTTGCAGGAGCCGCTGTGGGTGTTGGCGATGATGGATTTGCTCGCGCACAAGCATTGATTGAGGCAGGCGTTGATGTGGTTGTTGTTGATACCGCCCACGGTCACCACCGGGCAGTCTTGGATTCGATTGCGCGCATTAAGAAGTTTTCACCAAACACAGAAATTATTGGTGGCAATGTTGCAACTCGCGCGGGTGCACAAGCATTGATTAATGCCGGCGCAGATGCAGTAAAGGTTGGAGTTGGTCCAGGATCTATTTGCACAACCCGCGTTGTTGCAGGTGTGGGAGTTCCCCAAGTGACCGCAATTCTTGAAGCATCTAAAGCATGTAACAAAGCAGGTATTCCATTAATTGCAGACGGTGGATTGCAGTACTCAGGAGACATTGCTAAAGCTTTAGTTGCTGGCGCTAACTCTGTAATGCTTGGTTCATTACTTGCCGGATGTGAAGAAGCACCTGGCGAACTCATTGAGATTAACGGCATAAAGTACAAGGCTTATCGCGGGATGGGCTCACTGGGAGCGATGCAATCACGTGGAGAACAAAAGTCTTATTCGAAAGATCGCTATATGCAGGATGATGTTTTATCTGAAGACAAACTTGTTCCTGAAGGGATTGAAGGCAAAGTTGCTTTTCGCGGATCTGTAGCTGAAGTTGTCCACCAATTAGTCGGTGGTCTGCGATCAGGTATGGGGTATGCAGGTGCACCTGATATTGAAACCTTGCGTCGCGAGGGAAGATTGATTCAAATTACAGCAGCAGGATTACAGGAAAGCCACCCACATGATGTGGCACATGTTGCTGATGCTCCCAATTACCAGAAGAAGGGCCGCTCATGAATAACATCGAAATCGCACCTGGAAAGCGTGCCTGCACTGCCTATTCCTTTGATGACATAGCAATTGTGCCGAGTCGTCGCACACGTGATCCTGAAAATGTCTCTATCGCTTGGCAAATCGATGCTTACAAATTTGAACTTCCGATGATGGCTGCTCCAATGGATTCAGTTGTTTCACCAGAGACTGCAATCGCAATTGGAAAGCTGGGCGGACTTGGAGTCCTAAACCTTGAAGGATTGTGGACACGTTATGACGATCCACGAATTCCACTAGGTGAAATTGCATCCATGCCTGACAAGCATGCAACTAAGCGCATGCAAGAAATTTATAGTGCTCCGATTCGCCCAGAGTTGATAAAAGAACGTATTCAACAAATTCGCGATTCTGGCGTAACAGTTGCCGCATCTCTTTCACCTGCTCGTACTGCTGAATTTCATAAGGCGGTTATTGCAGCTGGCGTGGACATCTTCGTTATTCGCGGGACAACAGTTTCAGCAGAGCATGTTGCTCCAGAAGGTGAAGCACTTAACTTGAAGAAGTTTATTTACGAATTAGATGTGCCTGTCATTGTTGGAGGAGTGGCAACTTCAACGGCTGCACTTCACTTAATGCGTGCAGGTGCTGCAGGCGTTTTAGTTGGATTTGGTGGCGGTGCAACTCACACAACTCGCAAGGTTCTAGGCGTTGAAGTGCCTATGGCATCTGCAGTTGCTGAAGTTGCATCTGCTCGCCGCGAATATCTTGATGAATCAGGTGGACGTTATGTGCATGTGATCGCAGATGGAGCAGTTGGTCGAAGTGGTGATATTGCAAAGGCGATTGCATGTGGTGCCGACGCAGTCATGATGGGTTCACCTTTAGCAAAAGCAATCGCAGCACCAGGCCTTGGCTGGCACTGGGGATCTGAAGCCCACCACCCAGTTCTTCCTCGTGGAGAGCGCGTTAATGTTGGAACTATTGGAACGCTCGAAGAAATCTTGCTCGGACCATCACACACTTCAGATGGATCAATGAACTTGTTTGGAGCACTTCGCCGCGCGATGGCTACTTGTGGTTATTCAGATGTGAAGGAATTCCAGCGCGTAGAGGTCCTTATTCATCGTGGCTGAAACGCGGGGAGTTATAGTTGTTGATTTTGGTGCTCAGTATGCGCAGTTAATAGCACGTCGAGTTCGGGAAGCACATGTTTTCTCCGAAATTGTGCCATCTTCAATAACAGCTTCTGAAGTCAAAGCCAAGAACCCAAGTGCAATCGTGCTCTCTGGTGGACCATCAAGTGTCTATGCAGATAATGCACCGAGAGTTGATTCGGAAATTTTTTCACTAGGGATTCCGGTATTTGGTATTTGCTATGGTTTTCAAGCTATGGCTGCAGCCCTAGGAGGGGTTGTAAGCCAGACTGGTAAATCAGAATTCGGCCGAACAGAAACAACTGTCCAGCCTTCTTCCAAGCTCTTTACAGGAATGCCTGCTCAACAAAAAGTTTGGATGTCACACGGTGACGCAGTTACTTCAGCACCTGTTGGATTTAGCGTGTGCGCTGTAACAGAAGATACGCCGATAGCCGCTTTTGAAAATGCAACAGGACAATTAGCGGGAGTCCAATTTCATCCAGAGGTTTTACATACCGAACATGGTCAAGAAGTATTGCGCAATTGGCTAGTCAATATTGCCGAGTGTGAACCAACTTGGACTACATCCAATATCGCAGAAACTGAAATAGGAAAAGCTAAACAGATTATTGGTGACAAGCGAGTTATTTGTGGACTATCAGGTGGAGTTGATTCAGCCGTAGCTGCGGCAATTATTCAAAAAGCAGTTGGTCATCAACTGACATGTGTATTTGTTGATCATGGCTTACTGCGCAAAGGTGAAGCAGAACAAGTTGAACGTGACTTTGTTGCTTCAACTGGAGTGCAGCTAGTAGTAGTTGATGCAAAGGATCAATTCCTTAATGCTCTCAAAGATATAATTGATCCTGAAGAGAAGCGAAAGATTATTGGTCGTGAATTTATTAGATCTTTTGAAGCAGCAGCGCGAGATATTGCCGCTGGGGGAGATGTTGAATTTCTAGTGCAAGGCACTTTGTATCCAGATGTTGTTGAATCTGGCGGCGGAACCGGCACAGCAAACATTAAGTCCCATCACAATGTTGGTGGACTCCCAGATGATTTGCAGTTCACTTTAGTTGAACCTCTACGAACACTTTTTAAGGATGAGGTTCGACAAGTTGGATTAGAGCTAGGACTTCCGGAAGAAATTGTCTGGCGTCAGCCATTTCCTGGTCCAGGACTTGGTATTCGCATTATTGGATCAGTGACACAAGAGCGTTTAGAAATATTGCGCGAAGCTGATGCGATTACGCGCACAGAATTAAAATTAGCTGGGTTAGATCGTGAGATTTGGCAGTGCCCTGTTGTGCTTTTGGCCGATGTTCGAAGCGTAGGTGTCCAAGGCGATGGCCGAACCTATGGACACCCGATTGTTCTGCGCCCAGTTTCCTCTGAGGATGCAATGACCGCAGATTGGTCCCGCGTCCCTTATGAAGTTCTTGAGAAGATTTCTACCCGCATCACTAATGAGGTCCGAGAGGTTAATCGTGTGGTTTTGGATGTAACTAGCAAGCCACCTGCCACCATTGAATGGGAATAAATTAAGGGTTTTCACAGGTTTGCAATTTATGATGAGCCCATGAAAAGAAAAAGGGCAATCTCTGGGTTCATTACCCTTTCCCTTTCTCTGTTTACTGCAACGGTATTCTTTCAACCTGCACAGGCAGATGATGCACCTAAAACATCTTTAGATTTTTGCAAGACAGTAAAATCAGTTCCACATAATCCGATGAAGATATCAAATCAGAAAAACACTTCTTTTAAATTGCCATCAACAATGACAATTGTTACAAATTGCGGAAATATCGAGATCGCATTAGCAACACAACTTGCACCAGTGACAATTTCGAAACTCACGATTCTTGCTAGAAATAAGTTTTTTGATAATTCACTATGTCACCGTCTAACTACTTCAGGAATCTATGTTTTGCAGTGCGGAGATCCATCAGCAGGTAAAGGAATAAATCCTGTTGGTTGGAAAGAGTTCCAAGATGAAAACCTGCCAGCTGCAACGGAATTCAATTATCCTGCAGGAACAGTTGCTATGGCTAACAGAGGGCCAAGAACAAATGCAACACAGTTCTTTCTAGTTTATAAAGACAGTACTTTGCCTCCGAATTACACAGTGTGGGGACAGATTAAGTCTGGCTTAGATATCGTCGTACAAATCGGAAATATTGGTGCTTATCAAATTAATCGCAAGGATAAAAAACCATATTATGTTGGAGATGGAATTCCGATTCAACCTATAGAAATTAAAAGAGTAATTACTAATTAGTATTTACAATTTTAAAAGCTTCAGCAATTCGACCTTCTGGTAAACCACCAATTCCTGCGTTACGTTGTCCCCATTCACGAACCATGTTTTCTAACTCTTTGTTGTGCGCTGTTTGGGACGCGTGTGCGTGTAGCGCTGCCATCTTCAAATCGAATGTATCGGTGATATCAACCCAGTGGTCAGGATGAGCAAAGCCTGATACCCAGACTTCTTTAACGCGCCATGGCTCAAGACCTTCTTTTTCAAGTAGGTCAGTAAATGCAAATGGGTTACGTGCATCTGGATAAACCGCCTGAATTGTTGCCTCTCCTGCAGCTAAATGATCCGGATGACTTGCACCGATTCTGTCCCAATTACGCTCAGGACTTTGGCACACAATTCGATCAGGTTTCGAAATCCGAATCTGGCGAACGATGTCTTTGCGCAATTCAATAGTTGGAACCAAATGTCCATCAACATAATTTAGGAAAGTTATATCTGTAACACCAATAGCAGCACCAGCTGCCCGTTGTTCACGTTGTCGGATTGCTGGCATCTCTTCTTTTGTAAAGCCTGACTCTTCGCCACCTTGGTCACCGTTAGTGCAAAACACATAAGCAACTTCAATTCCCTTTTTCACCCATTGGGCAATAGTTCCGGATGCCCCGAAATCAGAATCATCGGGGTGGGCGTTTACGACCAAGACGCGCTTGATCTCGTTATCTGCGATCGGTTCCATACAGCAAGACTATTAGACTCCTCCTCATGACTGAAATCGATCCATTGCTTGAGGGGCTCAATCCTCAGCAATCGGAGGCGGTTACTCATTCAGGTGGCCCACTATTGGTAGTTGCGGGTGCTGGATCTGGAAAGACTCGGGTGCTTACTCGCCGTATTGCTTATTTAATGTCTCGGCGCAACGTTGCCCCTTACCAAATTTTGGCAATTACTTTCACAAATAAAGCTGCTGGTGAAATGAAAGAGCGCGTTGCAGATTTAGTTGGCCCAATCGCTAAAACTATGTGGGTCTCAACTTTTCACTCAGCCTGCGTTCGCATCTTGCGACAAGAAGCAACTCGTCTTGGATATAGCAACTCATTTAGCATCTATGACTCGGCTGACTCACAGCGGCTGATAACAATTGTTGCCAAAGAATTGAATTTAGATCCAAAGCGATATCCGGCACGTCAATTTCAATCCATGATTTCAAATGCAAAAAATGAACTACTAGGTCCACAAGATTACTTGAATTCAGCAAGCAACCAGTTTGAACAGGTGGTTGCCGATGTTTATGCGGTTTACCAACAGCGCTTAATCCGCGCCAATGCGATGGATTTCGATGATTTAATTCTGAAGACCGTTGAAGTTCTCCAGCGCTATCCCGAAGCAAAGGCACGATTTAGGTCTCGCTTTCGCCATGTTCTAGTTGATGAATATCAAGATACAAACCATGCTCAATATATTTTGGTTAAAGAACTAGTTGGCACTGAACTTGAGGGGCAACCTCCAGCTGAACTATGTGTAGTCGGTGATGCTGATCAATCTATTTACGGATTCCGCGGCGCGACTATTCGCAATATTCTGCAGTTTGAACTGGATTACCCGAATGCTCAGACCGTCTTACTTGAACAAAATTATCGTTCTACGCAAAACATTTTAAATGCCGCCAACGCAGTGATTACCAAAAACGAAAGCCGCAAAGAGAAGAACTTGTGGTCTGATGCAGGATCTGGTGCACCGCTGACTGGATATGTTGCCGAAAGCGAGCATGATGAAGCAAACTTCATCGCAGATGAAATTAGATCACTTCAGCGTGAAGGGGTTTCAACACCTGGAGATACGGCAATTTTCTATCGTACTAATGCACAGTCTCGTGTATTTGAAGAAGTATTCATGCGCAATGCCCTGCCTTATAAAGTAGTTGGAGGCCTGCGATTTTATGAACGCCGCGAAGTAAAGGATTTATTGGCATATCTGCGGGTGTTAGCAAATGTCGAGGATGAAATTTCTCTACGCAGAATCATTAATGTGCCAAAGCGAGGCATTGGTGACACATCACTAGATTACGTGGATGAGTTTGCTCGGGATAACGGCATGTCTTTTTGGCAAGGATTATTGCGTTGTAAGGAAATTGGATCCGTTCCTACACGCGCAGCCCTAGCAATCAGTGAATTTACTTCAATGATTAGCGCTTTGGCAGTGCTGGTTGAGGCTAAAACTAAACCCTCAGTAATAGTTGAAGCGGCACTTGAACAGTCAGGGTTGCTTAAAGAGTTAGTCGATAGCACTGATCCTCAGGATGAAGTTCGCGTCGAAAACTTAAAAGAATTAGTAGCAGTTTCAATGGAGTATGAGGAACGCCCATTTGAAGAACTTGGCGAAGATGAGGAAATTTCATTAGCAGGATTTTTAGAGAAGGTTTCTCTTGTTGCAGATGCAGATGAAATTCCAGAAGGAGAGAATCATGGTGGTGTGATCACAATGATGACTCTGCACACGGCAAAGGGACTTGAGTTCCCAACAGTATTTCTCACTGGCATGGAAGATGGCATTTTTCCACACTCACGAACTCTCGGGGAAAAAGATGAGATTGAAGAAGAACGTCGTCTTGCATATGTTGGATTGACTCGTGCGCGTCAACGTCTCTATATTTCACGAGCTGAATATCGTTCAACATGGGGAGCACCTAATTACAATCCACCGTCACGTTTTCTAGATGAAATTCCCGAAGAAGTAATTGAATGGCGCAACGAAGGTAGATCTTCTTTGTCACCATCATTTGTCACGCGTTCTCGTGTTGCAACACCACCACCACCAAGAGCCACGGGCAAAAAGAGCGTTGCCATGGAGCTAGCAGTTGGTGAGCGTGTGTCACATGACACATTCGGATTAGGCACGGTTGTAGCCGTTGCTGGGGCCGGGGACAAAGCCGAAGCGACTATTAACTTCGGTCAATATGGAGAGAAGCGTTTACTGCTGCGTTATGCACCTGTTGAGAAACTATAGGATTACCCCGTATATATGCCGGCCAATAGATTGTGAGCCCCAGTGGATCTCTTTGAATACCAAGCCCGAGATATTTTTGAAAAACATGGAGTACCTGTTTTAGCTGCAGCAATTGCAACAACAGCAGATGAAGCAGAAAAGGCTGCAACCGATATTGGTGGCAAGGTAGTCGTAAAGGCACAGGTAAAAGTTGGCGGCCGTGGAAAAGCAGGCGGCGTAAAGCTTGCTGAAAACCCACAAGATGC
>CANHFN010000025.1 GCA_947459935.1 Actinomycetota bacterium | reverse complement strand
GTTCATTTAGATATCGCTGGCACTGCACGCAGCGAGGTTGATGCTGGAGAAAATTCAAAAGGCGGAACAGGATTTGGTGTTCGCCTGCTTACAGAATGGATCACATCCCTTTCATGAGAGTAGATCCGCACACCTTTGCTGAAGGATTTGTTCCTGAAGATTTTTTTAAATCACAGGCACGTGCCAGAGGTATCGAACTTGGGGCTTCTGACACAACATCTGGCTCTGGGGCCTTCTTGCGATATTTAGCATTTACATTAAAAGCACAATCTGTAGTTGAAGTTGGAACCGGTTCAGGTGTTGGATCACTTTGGTTACTCGACGGAATGCTAGAAAGTGGAACTCTCACTTCAATTGATGATGAGATGGAACATACTCAAATTGCAAAAATGGCATTTGCCGAAGCTGACATCCCACAAAGTCGCTATCGTTTAATTACTAACAACGTTGTGGATGTAATATCGAAGTTAACTGATCGCGCTTATGACTTAGTTGTAGTGCGACACAACCCTGAAGATTTAAGCTTTGTCATCGGGGAGGCCCACCGCATTTTGCGTAGTGGTGGGGCGCTAGTTATTGATAATTACTATGGTGGGGGCAAAGTCAGTGATGCGGCGCAAAGAGACCCAAAGACTGTCGCATTGCGTGACGCTGGTAAAATAATCAAAAATGACTCTGAGCATTGGGTGAGTTCTTTGATTCCAATAGGCGATGGCTTGCTTATAGCCACCAAGGTGTGAAGATACTGCCATGATATTTCCGCGACAAAAGAGCGTTCAACCTGCCACTAATGCATGGTGGCAAGCACCGACAACTTCTAAGAGTTCAAAAGGAAGCCTGGCCTTAATTGCACTTCTTGCCGGATCTCTTGGCGGCTTTTTAGGTATTAATGCGGGCGGAGGATCACCTTTTCGTGACGTAAATTTAGTGTCATCGACCAGCACTATCGAGCGCGCTCCAGATTCTGTTGCAGGAATTGCACAAAGAGTTTTGCCATCAGTGGTTTCAATTAATACATCCACAGTTAATGGCGGTGGTTCCGGTTCTGGGTTTGTTATTGATAGCTCTGGATACATTCTTACCAACAATCATGTGATTAGCGATGCAGTTCTAAGCGGTGGAAAGATTCAAGTCACTCTTAATGATGGCTCCAGTTATACTGGAAAAGTAATTGGGCGAGATGCATCCTTTGATTTAGCGGTGCTAAAGATTGAAGCAACCGGCCTCAAGGCCTTGCAATTTGGTGACAGCGACAAAATTGCAGTGGGCGACGCTGTGATTGCAATTGGTTCACCACTTGGCCTATCTGGGACCGTAACTACAGGAATAATTAGCGCCAAAGATCGAGCAGTGACCACCGGAGACTCAGCAACAGAAAGTTCTTTCATTAATGCATTACAAACCGATGCTGCCATCAATCCAGGAAACTCAGGCGGTCCATTAGTTGATGCAACTGGTGCAGTAATCGGCATTAACTCTGCGATCGCATCTCTCGGTTCATCTTGGCAGGCAGGTTCAATTGGTTTAGGTTTTGCAATTCCGATCAACCAAGGTCGCAAAATTGCAGATCAATTAATCAAGTACGGAGTTGCTACATATCCAATCGTCGGTATCTCATTAGATTCGAACTACACCGGAGTTGGTGCGCAGATTTCAAAATCTGGTAATGGAATTTTGCCTGGAAGCCCAGCACAAAAGGCTGGTCTCAAGGGCGGCGATATCATTATTGAGATTGATGGAAAAAAGATTAATACTCCAGAGGAGTTGGTTGTTTCAGTTCGATCCAAGAATGTTGGGGATCGTGTAACCCTTGTCTTTATGCGCGATGGAGCTAAAAAGTCAGTCACTTTGGATCTGATCGCAGCAAAGAAGTAATTGGCGTAGGCTAACGATATGTTCTTTGGAATTGGTGCGGGTGAATTTCTTGGGCTTGCCATTTTGGGCATGATGCTCGTTGGGCCAGAACGTTTGCCGAAGATGGCTGGAGAAGCCGCACGTTGGGTTAAAAAGCTACGCGGATTAGCATCAACAGCCACTACTGAACTAAGAGAAAATTTGGGGCCAGGCTTTGAAGATTTGCAGCCCAAGGATCTAAATCCAAAGACTTTTCTCAAGAAGCAAGTTGCTGATTTATTAGATGATGAAAAACCTAAACCTAAGATTAATCGCCCAGTGGCGAAGATTGATCCAGATCTACTGTGAGCTTAATTGACCAGATAGTTGAAGCATTAGCCAAAGTCCAAGATCCTGAACTTCGCCACCCAATCACTGATTTGGGAATGGTCGAAGACCTTGAGGAAAGTGATGGCGCTGTCAGAGTTACTGTTTTGCTGACGATTTCTGCTTGCCCTATGCAAGATCGATTGCGAAACGATGTTACAACCGCAATTACTTCAGTAAATGGCGTCACATCAGTTGATCTAACTTTTGGAGTCATGACAGAAGAACAACGAAATAATGTCAAGAGGATTGTCCGTGGTGGGCGCGAAAAATTCATTCCATTTGCTCAACCTGATTCATTAACTCGAGTTATCGGAATTGCTTCTGGAAAAGGTGGAGTTGGAAAATCATCGGTTACAGCCAATCTTGCAGTTGCTGCAGCAAAAAAAGGTTTGAATGTTGGAATTCTTGATGCCGATGTTTATGGACACTCGATACCGCGATTAATGGGATTGATGGGACAACGTCCTACGGCTATTGATCAGATGTTTATTCCACTGGAGTCCTACGGCGTCAAGACCGTCTCGATGGAAATGTTTAAGCCAGAACGATCAGATCCGGTTGCATATCGTGGCCCTTTACTACACCGCGTTCTGGAGCAACTACTCTCAGATGCTTACTGGGGCGATCTTGATCTCTTGTTAATTGATCTTCCACCTGGAACTGGCGATCTTGCCATTTCATTGGGCCAGTTAATTCCCAACTCTGAGATTGTCGTTGTGACAACCCCACAAATTGCGGCCGCCGAAGTTGCCGAACGCGCAGGTCGGATTGCTCACCAAATCCATCAGCACGTTATTGGCGTTATTGAAAACATGTCGCAATTTCCGTGCCCATCATGTGGTGAACCGATGTCACTATTTGGAGAAGGTGGGGGAGAAGAAACTGCTCGTCGACTTTCCCAATTAGTAGGCAGCGATGTTCCACTACTTGGAAAGATTCCATTTAGCCCAGCACTGCGTACTGGCGGAGATGATGGTGCACCAATCGTTGAAGCCGACCCAACGTCTTTTGCAGCTGTTGCACTTTTCGATGTTGCTGAAAAGATTGTAAAGCGAAATAAATCTTTACTCGGAGTCCGATTGGGTATCTCTACGTAGCTCTTTTGCTAGATCTTCCACTAAATCGGCAAGTTCGCTTCGCACAAAATCACGAGTAGCAACCTCACCCAATGAATTGCGTAGCGCCGCAAGCTCTCGGGTTAAATACTCGGTATCTGCAATTGAACGTTCGTTTTGTTCACGATCTTGATTCGTCTGAATACGATCTCGGTCTGCTTGGCGATTTTGTGCTAACAAAATCAGTGGTGCTGCGTAAGAAGCTTGTAATGAAAGTATCAGCGTCAGAAAAATGAATGGATAGCCATCGAAACGAAGATCTACTGGTGCCATGAAGTTCCACAAAACCCAAAACATCACAAAAAATGTCATGTATACGAGGAACCGTGCAGTTCCTAAGAAACGTGCAAAACGTTCAGAAAGACGACCAAATGCTTCTGGATCAAAATTAGGACGTAGTGAGCGTCGGGTTTCGCGAGGAGTGTCTAGTCCATTAGTGCGTGCCATTTTTCGACCTCCCTACAATGTTTCTGACTTAAAAGTAACGGGTGATTTTTCTCTATGATCGTGTCGCCAATTTTCTGGCAATAAGTGGTCGAGCACGTCATCAACGGTGACAGCTCCAAGTAAGCGCTCATTAGCATCTACTACAGGTAATGAAAGCATGTTATAGCTGGCTAAATACGAGGAAACCTCATGCAAAGTTGAATCTGGATTAACACCTTTTGAATCGCTATCAACAATGGAACCCAATAGCGTCGCAGGTGGTTCGCGTAGCAAGCGCTGATAATGAACAACCCCAATAAAGCGACCGGTAGGGGTTTCAACTGGCTGACGACAGATGTAAATCTGTGATGCAAGTGCCGGAGAAATCTCTTTTTGTCGAACTGCAGCTAATGCATCTGCAACGGTTGAATCAGCAGTCAGAACAATTGGTTCAGTTGTCATCATTCCACCAGCTGAATAATCCTCATAGTTCATCAGACGCAAAACATCCTCTGCATCTTCAGGCTCCATTAATTCCAAGAGTGCATTGGCTCGTTCTTCGCCTATTTCGCGCAGTAAATCCGCCGCATCATCAGGATCCATTTCTCCCAAAACATCAGCAGCTCTTTCACCTTCAAGTTCAGCCAATAATGCGACGCGATCACTTTCATCCATTTCCTCAAGCACATCGGCGAGACGTTCATCATCAAGTGCGATTGCAACTTCAATGCGACGCTTAGGTGCCAGATCTTGTAAAACGGCAGCAAGGTCAGCAGCACGTAAGTTGGCAAGTGTTGACATCAAATTTGCGACACCTTGATTTTGTTCTGTCGATGCAAATCCAGTGACTTCTTCCCAGGCAACTGTGGATGTTGCTCCCTTTCGGCGCAAGCCGCGGCCTCTACGCATGATGTGAACACGATTGATGAACCAATCACCTGTTCGAGTCTCTTCCATTCCCATGTCTTCAACAACAACAGCCTCGCCAGATTCAATTAAAGTAATTGAGCGATCGAGCATTTCTCCAAGAACGAGAACTTCACCTGGTCGTGTTTCAAATCGGCGCATATTTACTAATCCAGTAATGACAACCGCTCCACTTTCAATGGAGGTTACGCGTGTGATGGGAACAAAGACTCGGCGACGAAGTGGTACTTCTACAACGAGACCAAGAATTCTTGGTGGTTGGTTTGTAGAACGAAGGGTCGCGACAGCATCTCGCACCTTTCCTACTGGATCACCATTTGGGTCAAAGACCGCGGTACCTGCAAGACGGGCAAGAAATACTCGGTTTAGGAGATTGCTGCTCATGGGATAAGGGTACCTTTGTCTAATGAACGCAGGCGACCGCATTAACCAACACACGGCGATGCCTGCTCGTCCGGATTTGATTCGATTAGGACTAGGAATAATTGGAATTGGAACTTCTGGCCCACTAATTGCATTGAGCACAATGCCCATTCTGACCTTGATCTTTTGGAGAAATCTAGGTGGGTCATTAGCGACCTTGCCCTTTGCATTGCGACATTCACGTGATCGAGTTGGCGTCAAATGGGCCTTAATTGCTGGAATTTTGTTAGCACTTCACTTTGTCGGATTTTTCTTGGCAATGAGAATGACAACTGTCGCTGCTGGAACTGCGTTGGTGGCTTTGCAACCAATATTTGCAGCTTTGTTTGTGAAGCTGTCAGGTGGCCATATTCCATCTAAGGCATGGCTAGGAATGATTGTTAGTTTTATTGGTGTTGGACTTGTTGCAGGTGTTGACCTTCAAATTTCATACAGATCTTTTCTTGGTGACTTGGCAGCCATTATTTCTGCAGCACTTGCAGCTGCATACATAATGGCAGGATCTAAAGCGCAAAGAACTCTTGAAACTACGACTTATACAACTATTTGCTATTTCGTATGCTCTATGACCGCTCTACCCATGGCATTGATTGCGGGCAATGAATTATTTTCTTATAGCGCAAAAGAATGGTGGATTCTTCTAGGCTTGATTCTAGGTGCACAACTATTGGGGCACTCAATGTTTAATTCAGCGCTAAAGCGAGTTTCACCTGCGATAGTTTCTTTAATCGTTTTCTTTGAAGTGCCAGTCAGCGCGATTCTCGCATTTTGGTGGTTAGATCAAAAACCTCCTGCAGGGATTATTCCTGGAATAGTTTTAATCTTGATTGGGTGCATCCTGGTTGTAACTCGCACACGAGGAGTTTCAAATGATTGATCTACATACACATACGACTTGTAGCGATGGCACTGACACCCCACGAGAATTGGTAAATAAGGCAATCGTTCAGGGGATAGAAGTACTTGGAATAACAGATCACGACACTATATCTGGTTGGCAAGAGGCAACCCAAACTCTGCGAGGTTCATTGCAGTTAGCACTTGGCGCTGAGATTTCTTGCCTCACTCATGATGGAGTGAGTGTTCACATGCTCGGAATGCTTTTTGATCCAAACCACCAAGAGATGCAAAAAGTGTTAGAAGAAACTCGGGATGGCCGTCTTCCTCGCATGCGCAAAATGATTGAAAAAATGCGCGCCGGAGGCATGGATATTTCCATTGAAGATGTCGAGGAGGCTATGCCAGTCGGTGCCACTATGGGCCGTCCACATTTAGCAGATGCCCTAGTATCTAAAAAGATTGTTAAATCACGCGATGAAGCATTCATTGATCTATTGCACAATGATTCACCATTTTATGTATCTCATGCTGCCCCAACACCAGCTGAAGCAATTGCCCTGATACGTAGAGCCGGGGGAGTTGCAGTAATTGCCCATCCTTTTGCATCACACCGCGGGCAGATATTGAAGTCAGAAGATTTCGCAGATTTAGTCTTGGCTGGTCTTAATGGAATAGAAGTAGATCACCGAGACCAAAACCCTGACGAACGTGGGATGTTACGGGTGATTGCACATGAACTAGATCTAGTAATCACTGGAAGTAGCGACTATCACGGCACGGGCAAACTGAATTCATTAGCAGAAAACCAGACTAGTAGGGAACAATGGGAGAGATTAGAAGCGCAATCAGATGCAAGAAGGGTAGTTAGAGCATGAAAGATATAAGTGCAATAACTTTTGCGCTCCAATCCTTTGTCACTTTGTTTGTGATTATGGATCCTCCTGGTGCAACACCTATTTTCTTAGGATTAGTGGCAGATAAGTCACCGAAGGTTCGCCGAATGCTGGCGATACAAGCAGCAGGTGTTTCGCTTCTTGTCATTTCCATATTTGCCCTGTTTGGACGTGCAATTCTCAATTATCTCAACATCTCAATGGAGGCTTTGCAGGCAGCAGGTGCGCTCCTGTTACTGCTGGTCGCATTAGAACTCTTAACTGGTAATGCAAAAAAGCATGGTGATGATGGTGATTCCAATGTTGCGTTAGTTCCCCTTGGCACACCAATTTTGGCTGGTCCCGGTGCAATCGTTGCCACCATGATCTTCGTTCAGCAAGTAGACACAACAAGCATGGCTCTTGGCTTAGTAGCAGCAGTAATTGCGGTCCACGTTGCAATTGCCGTGGCCTTGATGGCTTCAACCACAATATTAAATGTGATTAAAGAATCCGGCGTCACACTGGTTGCCCGTATTGCAGGTTTATTGCTAGCAGCTATTGCAGTGCAGATGCTTGTAGATGCAATCCGCGTATTTGTTGCCGCTTAACTTTCCTTAAACTTCTTTGTGCGGGTACGCGTGCGCTCTGTGCGCACTGGTGCGGTTTCTTTATTGGCTCGTGGGGCACGGGATTCTTTAGATTTAACTTTGGCAACTGGTTTTGCTTTTATCAATCGACCCGTAGATCCAGCAGGAATGTTTAGCGTTTCATACAAGTGTTCAGAGGATGAATATGTCTCTTCAGGCTCTGCAAGACCAAGCTCTAGAGTTTGATTGATCATTTTCCAACGAGCCAGTTCATCCCAATCAACAAAAGTTACTGCAATACCGTGCGCACCTGCTCTCGCCGTACGACCGATGCGGTGGACATATGTTTTTTCATCTTCGGGGCATTGATAGTTAATCACGTGGGTGATCCCATCGATATCAATTCCGCGAGCCGCAACATCTGTGGCTACTAGTACATCTGTTTTACCTGCTTTGAAATCACTTAATGCTTTTTCGCGAGCACTTTGACCAAGGTCACCATGAATAGGCGCTGCTTTAAAACCACGCTCCATTAAATCTTCTGCAGTTTTTTGTGCAGTTCGCTTTGTGCGACAAAAAACCATTGTTGGCCCACGTCCATCAGCCTGCAAGATTCGGGCAAGCATTTCAATCTTATCCATCGCATGAGCACGCAAAACATGTTGCTTGATACGAGTTACAACAGCGCCTTCATCTTCGCTATCTTGGGTACGAATATGAATGGGTTGATTCATAAAGCGTCGAGCAAGAGCAATGATGTCTCCTGGCATAGTTGCTGAAAACAACATAGTTTGGGCGCGATTAGGGGTGCTTGAAAGTATTTTCTCCACATCGGGCAAGAAACCAAGATCTAACATTTCATCTGCTTCATCAAGAACTAAGCGAGAAACCTCTTTAAGTTTTAGTTGGCCTTGGCGAGAAAGATCCAGAAGTCGACCTGGTGTACCCACAACAATCTCAACTCCAGCGTGTAACGCTTCAATTTGTGGCTCAAATGCACGTCCACCATATACGGCTAAAGTACGAATTCCGCGATTGGAAGCAAGCTCTTCAATATCGCGTGTGACCTGAGTGCAAAGTTCTCGGGTTGGAACAACGATTAATACCTGTGGCATCCCTTTGTTTGCAAAATCAGCCCACTCTGGATCATTAGGAGCAATGACACGTTCAATTACAGGGATGCCAAATGCAAGCGTTTTACCCGTACCAGTTTTTGCTTGTCCAATTACATCACCATCTGCCAGTGCAATGGGTAGAACCATTTCTTGAATAGCAAATGGAGCTAAGAAGCCATGAGCATGTAGTGCTTCAATTGTTTGGCTGCGCAGGGGCAGCTCTGCAAAAGTTGTTGTCATATAAATTTGATCCAATCGGAATTAATTGCGCGGAAAACCTGAAATGCCTCGCCACATTAGATTGTGGACTAATTCCACAGCCTCTTGACGACTCAACTTGCTATCTCGATCGAGCCAGTGACGAGCAGTTACTTGCGCATAACCAATCATTCCAACACCCAAAAGCATTGATGCCTCTTTTGGTAGGCCAGTATCTATTGCAATCACAGCACTTGCTGCAGCCGCACAGTCGTATGTCATTCGGTTTAGACGTTCACGGACTTGTGGTTCAACGCTCATATCACTTTCAAATAGCAGGCGAAATGCTTCGCCTTCCTTTTCTATGAATGCAAAGTAAGCATCAACAGTTGCATGGACTCGATCCTTATTGTCTGGAGTCGAGGCAATTGCTTTTTGAATCTCAAAAACTAAAGAATCGATGTGAAGATCTAGAACAGCAAGGTAGAGCTCGAGTTTTGATGGAAAATGTTGATACAAAACCGGCTTTGAAACATTGGCACGATCTGCAATCTCATCCATTGCAGCAGAGTGGTAGCCAGCAGCGGTGAATACTTCTAGGGCTGCTGAAAGCAACAGTGCTCGGCGCTCATCCCGAGGCAAACGCGCCTTATTGGATGTGTCTAGGTTACTCATTGGAGTAATCGTACGGCAGAATTACCAATCATGAACCGCCCCTATGAAGGAATCCGCATCTTGCTGGTTCATGCACATCCTGATGATGAAACCATCAACAATGGCGCAACTATGGCTCTTTATGCCGATCGTGGGGCTCAAGTAACCCTTGTGACCTGCACGCGCGGGGAAGAAGGCGAAGTATTAGTTCCAGGTCTCTCTCACCTAGCTAGCAGTGAGCAAGATTTACTAGGACCACATCGAGAAACAGAACTTGC
>CANHFN010000024.1 GCA_947459935.1 Actinomycetota bacterium | reverse complement strand
TTTCCTTCTCGATTGGGATCTCCCCCGCGTTCAGAAAAAATCTGCAACATCTCGTTCTCAGAAAGATGCGAGCGTTGTCCAAATTGTTTATCAGAATGAACAGTGAAGTAAAGATCCTCGTCAACGCTATAAATACTTTTCTTGCTCTTTAGTTCAGCTATTGCGCCTGTAACTAAAGGAATCGCATCGACAGCGCCAATGTAATGTGCTGGAGGAATTACTCGCAGATGTGTCATGTCACTACGGAAGAGATCAATCTGTTGATGGGCAAGATCACTCCAGTCCACCCCGTCCCGCTTTGCCCGTTCTAATAAAGGGTCATCAATATCAGTAATGTTTTGCACATAAAGCACCTCTGAACCGGCTGCCCCTAAGAATCTATTAATCAAATCAAATGTTAAGTATGTGGCTGCGTGACCAAGGTGTGTGGCATCGTAGGGAGTAATTCCGCAGACATACATGCGATAAATCGGCTTTTCCTTAAGCGATTCTTTCTTGCCCGAAGAAGAGTTGGTGAGAGATAGGGCCGGGAAGTGATCCAACAAATCTAATTGTGGAACCGCAACTTCACCCCAGGATTTCATGTCTGTATCGTAATCGCTAATCAAAAAGCCGGCCATGGCACGGCTGGCCAATCAGGATTAGGAATAGGAAATGTGCCCGAAACCAAAAGATCTGCGACACGTCGAGAGGTGTTCTCTATTTCGACCTCGGTGAGTAAGGGAATTAATAACCCACCTAATTCGCCTTTGAGTAATGATTCAGCCGTCCTCAGGAGTTGCATCTCATCTTCATTGAGTGGTTCATTTGCCCACTGCCACAGCACTGTTCGCAACTTGTCGTCGGCGTGAAATGTAACGCCATGATCGCAACCATAAACATCGTTGTCGTTGACTGGCAACAAGTGGCCGATTTTGCGATCTGTGTTGTTGATGATCGCATCGAAAAGAGCCATAGCACGTAACTTAGGATGATCTGTAGAAAAGAACTTAGATAGATCAATACCTCCGTCAATCTCAATCCACTCCTGGACCATTCCAAAACCGTATGGTCCATCTCGAAGAATTGTTAATGGAACTAAATCGAAGCCAAGATGGTGGCTTACCAAGTAAGCCGCGTATTCACGATTTGCTAAACATCCATCGGAGAAATCCCATAGTGGTCTCTCGCCAGCTATCGGTTTGTAGATGCACCCAATTTCATGAGCATCAAGAATTGCGGTTGCATACAAGGTTGCATTCGAAGCATCTACTAAACGTCCAGTTACTTGTAGCTCGCCAGAAGTGAGCACTTTTAACTTATCGTCGGTAACCATTTGCCCTCGGACATAAGTGACCATGTGGATCAATCGGTATTCCGCAGAATGGACAAGGCAAACGACCTGCATTTACGACCGCTTTAGAGCGCGACGAAAAAGAAGTAGCCATGCCCAAAGTGATGTTGATTTCCACCACTTCGCCTTCAGAGTCTTCTTCGTCATCTTCTAATTCGAATAATTCAACACAAATCAATTGGATTTCCTCGTTCCAAGACAAGGACATGGCCCCTATCGCAAATTCTGAATCGATTGGTGTTTCCAGAGGTGCATCATCTATCGATAATTTCTCAACATTAATCAGAGGGTTTGCTTTGCGAACTTCTGAAACCATGATTTCCATTCGCGCCGAGATGGCTTGCACTTGCGCTTTCTCAACAGCAACGGAAAAAAGACGAGCACCTGAACGTATTTGAAGATAGAAGGCGCGCTCCCCTGGTTGACCGACCGTGCCTGCGATAAAGCGTTCGGGTCGAGTGAACTCGTGCCTCATTTACCAGAACCGCCGCCCAGTAAGTTCTTCTTTCGACTTGGCGCCTTAAGTAAATCTGTTACAACGGATCGTGAATCGTTAAGTAGGAGTAACCGTGGCTTTATCGCTGAGTAGTCAAGAATCGAGATCGATGCGGGATCGATCACAATTCGCTGAAACTCATCTAGGTGAACACCAAGTGCTGAGGCGCATATCGCCTTGATTACATCACCATGGCTAACAATGACAGCCGATCCCTTTGATTTTGTCGCAACAGCCTCATGAACGGATTTCATTGCACGAGATTGCATCTGTCCGATTCCTTCACCATTGGGGAAATACATCCGGCTCGGTGACTCTTGCACGGTTGACCATAGTTTGTTTCTTGACAAAACAGAGAGCTTCTTCCCACTCCAACTGCCGTAATCGACCTCGGTAACATTTGGATCAATCGTTGGAACTAACCGTGGATAGTTTGGTAGAAGTACTGAATTGAGCCACGGCGAGATTGTTTCGAAACATCTTTCCATGGGGCTAATGCGCAAACTAGATACCGAAAAGAGACCAAGACGCAGGGCCAAATTCTCGGACTGCTTGATTCCCTTGTCTGATAGGTGCACATCGGGTAAACGTCCTGAAAGAATTCCAGCAGCGTTAGCTTCCGAATGTGCATGTCTGATCAAAACCAATCGCATAAATCTAAGGTTATCGCAGGTTTTCGGTGTTGCCCTTGCTAAGGTCGCCCCATGGAAAAGCGCAGAGCAGGAACAAGTGGGCTAAATCTGTCGCGCTTAGGGCTTGGAACGATGACCTGGGGCCGAGACACAGATGAAATCGAGGCCGCCGATCAATGCCGTGCTTTTCTTGATGCTGGTGGCAATTTCATCGACACCGCTGCAACATATGGCGATGGTGATAGTGAGCGAGTAATTGGTGGCCTAATTGGCACTTTGTTTAATCGAGAAGAAGTAACGATTGCCACGAAGGCTGGAATTGGATTCACAGATGGAGTTCGAAGAATCGATGCTTCAAGACACTCGCTCATAGCCGAATTAGATCGATCTCTCTCACGACTTGGAAGTGACTTTGTTGATATTTGGCAAATTCAGGCGTGGGATGACACAACTCCATTAGATGACACTCTATCGGCACTTGATTATGCCTATTCCACTGGTCGTGCTCGATATGTCGGCATCAGCAATTACTCAGGTTGGCAGGTAGCGCGTGCAGCTACCAAGCAACAATCAAATTCGATGAAAGCGCCACTGACGACCATTCAACACGAATATTCACTTCTTAATCGTGAAGCTGAGATAGAAGTTCTAGATGCCGCCCAAGAATGTGGGATGGGTTTTCTTGCGTGGGCTCCCCTTGCGCGAGGCGTATTAACCGGAAAGTATCGAAAAGGAATTCCGAGTGACTCTCGCGGAGCAGCCCCGCACTTTGCAAAACATATTGAGCCGTATCTGGATAACAGATCCGCCCGAATTGTTGAAGCTGTTGCAGTCGCGGCTGAAGGTTTGGGTTACTCGCCTTTGGAAGTCGCACTTGCGTGGGTTAGAGATGCACCGGGTGTCACATCATCACTTATTGGCGCCCGAACAGGAGCGCAATTGCGCGGAGTTTTAAAGAGTGAAGAAATAGCATTGCCAGAGATAGTCCGCAATGCACTTAACGACGTGAGTGCTTAGGAGTTTTCTAGAAATTCTTTAAGAACGCGAACTCCGAAGGTGAGCCCCTCCACAGGAACACGTTCATCAACTCCATGGAACATGGCCATAAAATTAAAATCAGCTTCTAGCTTTAAAGGTGAAAAGCCATATCCGATAATTCCCAGATCAGCCAGCGCTTTGTTATCTGTGCCACCACTCATGACATATGGAACTGGAATAGCTACTGAATCTTCTTTTACCAGAGCGTTACACATTGCTTCAACTAGGTCTCCTTCAAAAGGAACTTCAAGTGCCTTATCGCGAGTAATAGTTTCCACACTCACATGCTCGCCAATCAAGGATTTGATAGTTTCATTGAGTTCATCTTCAAATCCTGGAATGAATCGTCCATCCACAACGGCACTTGCTGACCCTGGAATAACGTTAGCTTTGTATCCAGCCTCTAACATTGTTGGATTAGCAGTATTTTGAAGAGTGGCACCAATCATGGTTGCGGCAAAACCTATTTCACTCAACAAAGGTCGAAGATCTTCTTCGTTGTAAGGCTTATTTGTCTCATCAGCAATTCGCTTAAAAAATGCTTTAACTGTTTTGCTATAGCGCTGGGGCCATGAGTACGCACCAATTTTTGCTACAGCCTCCGCTAATCGAGTGACGGCGTTCTCACCATTCATCATCGACCCGTGACCGGCCCGACCTTCAGCGGTCAATCGCATCCAATGAATACCCTTTTCTGCAGTTTCAATTAAGTACAGACGTTTACCACCAGCTACAGTTACTGAAAAACCGCCAACTTCTGAGACTGCTTCAGTACAGCCTTCGAAAACTTCAGGATGATGTTTGACCATGTAATGAGAACCAAAATTGCTGCCAGCTTCTTCATCAGCAAAGAAGGCAAGAACAATGTCACGTTCTGGAACATAACCAGTGCGGGCCCACTCACGAACAGTTGCGATAATCATTGCATCCATGTTCTTCATATCTACCGCGCCACGTCCCCAAATGAAACCATCCTTGATTACTCCTGAGAATGGATCAACAGACCAATCATCTGCATTGGCGGGAACTACATCTAAGTGACCATGTACAACTAAACCTGGCCGATTTGGATTTGATCCTTTTATGCGGGCAATAACGTTGCATCGACCGGGTGCTGATTCATAAGTTCGGGAGTCAATGCCTGCTTCGTTGAGTAAAGAAACTACGTGCGCCGCGACAGTTTTCTCATCACCTTTTCCTTCACCAAAGTTAACGCTAGGAATCCTGATCAACTCTTGGCAAATGCGTATGGCTTCTAATTCAAGTTCTGAGTGTGTTTCTGTGGTCATTTCGCTATTCTCTCACCCAATTGCTATTCTTTCCGTGCACTTAGTCCGGGTGGCGGAATTGGCAGACGCGCTAGCTTGAGGTGTTAGTTCCCGCAAGGGATTAGGGGTTCAAGTCCCCTCTCGGACACATGAAAATCGACGACGCTTTGTCGCTCATCCGTGAAATTCCTGACTACCCAAAACCCGGCATTAGATTTCAAGACATCACCCCACTATTGGCAAATGGTGAAGCATTTATTGCTATTACAGAAAAATTCGCCACCTTTGCAGATTCAACAACTCTTGTGGCCGGCATCGAAGCTCGTGGTTTTATCTTCGCATCCGCAGTTGCCAATCAGTTGAGAAGTGGATTCATCCCGATCAGAAAATCTGGAAAGCTTCCATACAACACAATTTCGGAAACCTACGGGCTTGAGTATGGAACTGACACCTTAGAAGTACACATTGATGCCGTCAGTAAAGGAACAAAAGTTCTTCTCATTGACGACGTTCTCGCTACTGGGGGCACCATTGCCGCGGCCATAGAACTGCTGCATCGACTTGGAGCTGAGGTGGTGCACGTTCTTGCACTCCTTGAAATTGATGGTTTGTCAGGTAGAGCAAATCTTCTAGAGAAGTATCCCGATATTCCGATCACATCTTTGGTCGTTTCCTAGACGCTTGCACACGGGGCAGGCGTTGAAAGCAAAAACTGAAACAACCTCGATTGCTAGGGGTTATTGTCTCTGGGCTATGGCAGGATGCGCTCCATGGCTGAATTGATCTATTACTGCGGAACTATGGACAGCGGTAAATCCACACTGGCATTGCAAACGGCGCATAATCATCAAAGCCGAGGTCGAACTGGATTGATCTTTACTAACAATGACCGCGCAGGTAGCGGAGTAATTTCAAGCCGCCTTGGATTATCTAGTCCTGCCATCGAAGTCACCCCTGAAATGGATCTTCACAAACTCGTAGTAGATCAGTTATCTATGGGCGAGAGAATTGATTACATCATCTGCGATGAGGCTCAATTCTATGAGAGTGAGCAGATAGAGCAATTAGCGAAAATTGTTGATGGTCTAAGCATTGACGTATATGCCTTTGGTATTTTGGCTGACTTTCGCACAAAACTTTTCCCTGGTTCTGCTCGCTTGGTTGAACTGGCAGATCGCGTCAATACATTGCAGGTCGAAGCGCTGTGTTGGTGTGGATCACGTGCAACTCATAACGCACGAACAGTTGGCGGTGTAATGGTGGTAGAGGGTGAGCAGGTTGTTGTAGGGGATGTAACATCGGGGGCAGAAGTTGCTTACGAGGTTCTTTGTCGAAGGCACCATATGCGCCAAGTAACTGCTCGGGTTTCAGGAGCCGCCCACACATCATCAATTCCTCTACCGTTTAAAGAGTAAGTGATTTCAATTCCTAGATGGAGTGAACAACAAGTGCAAACACTGGCGCGATCGCCAATGCAGGTAGCAGGTTTCCTACCGCAACATTCTTGATATTGAGTAATTTCAAAGCAATGCACAACAACATAATTCCGCCCACGACCGTCATTGCATCCATTTGATAACCAGCCAGAATTGCACCTAAACCAAAGCCAATCACTGTCCAAAATCCTTGATAAATTCCTACGGGAATGGCTGAAGCAGCTACCCCCCATCCCAATGTAGTTGCAAAGGCCATTGCGGCAAATAGGTCGAGAGTACTTTTCAAGATGAGTTGATCGATTCCGGTTCCCATTCCGTCGCTGATACTTCCCAGAATTGCCAAGGGGCCAATTGCAAACAACAATGAAGCTGTCACAAATCCTTGAACAAATGAAGAGTCACTGGAAGCTTTGAATTTAATTCTTAGCTTATCCCCTAGTGAATCGAGTCGATTTTCAATTTTAAGGGCAGATCCAATTAACCCTCCGATAAGAAGAGATCCCAAAACGACAAGTAATGTCCAACCTTTTGGAAGAGCCTGGTTGTATCGATCTGACCACAAGGGAATCAGTGCAGATGCTGCACCTAAGAAAGTTACTAAGCCCAGTACATCGGTAAGTAAAGTTCTGGTGCGAGCATTCATGCGATTTCCGACTAGAACACCAAGTGAGGCACCCGAAACAATCGCTAGGATATTTATGATTGTGCCAACTCCTGGAAACATATGATGATTATACTCATGCAATGTCCAACCCGTTCTTAGAGTTTCTACGTCCACATAAAACGGTCCCTCATACTCCATGGACAGCTAAATCTAGATGGGACCTATCGCATATCAGAGTCATAGTTCTGTTTTTTGGTTTGTTTATATTCGGACTCGGTGATTCGCTTTTAATTCAAAGTCAGATCGGAAATGCTCCGTGGTCTGTGTTGGCTCAGGGTGTGGCAAATCGTTTAGAGATATCCATGGGTTGGTCAACCTTTGCAGTCAGCGCCCTCGTACTCATTTTGTGGATTCCATTGAAGGAAAAACCCGGATTTGGAACGCTGTCCAATATCGTAATCATCGCTATCGCAATTCAAGCTGGCGTAACTGTTTTTCCAACTCAAAGTACGTATCCTGCAGGTGTCGTTTACTGTCTCTTGGGTATTGCCATGGTTGGCTTAGGATCAGCTCTGTACATTACTTGCGGTTTAGGTCCTGGTCCTCGTGATGGATTAATGACCGCTCTTCACCATAAATCAGGCGTCCGAATAGGTCGAGTTCGCATGGGCATTGAAGGTACTGTCTTGACCGCGGGATGGCTTCTAGGCGGAACTGTTGGCCTAGGAACCTTGCTCTTTGCCACGCTTATTGGCCAATCAATTGCTATTTCTTTGGGAGTCGTTTCAAGGCTTACCGCTAAGTAGGGCGTAGGCTCGCAGCATCTTCCCAGGGTTGTGCACCCTTTCAGCACACGGGGTCGCAAACACCCCCGTTAACAAAATTAGAAAGGCTCAATTCATGCTGGATTCGTATTTCAAAATCTCAGAACGTGGTTCATCAATAGCCCAAGAGGTTAGAGGCGGACTCGTAACTTTCTTCACGATGGCATACATCGTGGCGCTCAATCCGCTTATCCTCGCCACAACAGATGGTGCTGGCAAATTTATTGGTGGTGGCGATAGAACTAACGCAATCATCATTGTTGCAGCAGGAACTGCGCTAGTAGCAGGCACCCTAACAATTCTCATGGGCGCAGTTGCTAAATTCCCTCTAGCTCTAGCCACCGGTTTAGGTTTAAACACCTTTGTGGCTGTTTCGATCGCAAAGAACTCAACCTGGGCACAAGCCATGGGCTTGGTTCTGATCGAAGGAATTCTGATCTTAATTCTCGTGCTAACTGGATTTAGAATTGCCGTTTTCAAGGCAATTCCAACTGCCCTCAAAGTTGCTATCTCTGTGGGTATCGGTTTGTTTATCGCGTTAATTGGTCTAGTTGATGCAGGCTTCGTTAGAAGAACTCCAAACGTTGTTTGGGGTAGCTCAAATTCTAAGCCTTCGGCTGTTCCACTAGAACTTGGCGATGGTGGACAACTCGTTGGATGGCCAATTGTTGTCTTTGCCTTTGGTCTGTTCTTAACAATCGTTCTTATGATCCGCAAGATAAAGGGTGCAATTCTAATTGGAATTGTTTCTTCAACAATTCTTGCATTGATCGTAGAGACACGTTTTAAGGTCGGAAACAGCTTCATTAGCCCAACAGAGTCGAATCCTCGTGGATGGGGATTAAATACCCCTGCATTACCTAAGGACGCAACCGGTGCGCTCAACTTAGCTGACACACCTCGCTTTGACACTCTTGGTTTAGGTTTCGATGACATTTTCGGAGCATTTACTAATCCAAAGACAGGTGCTTTGGCAGCTTGCCTTCTAGTGTTCACACTGCTTCTAGCAGATTTCTTCGACACTATGGGCACGATGACAGCGATCGGAAATCAAGCTGGACTTGTTGACAAAGATGGAAACGTCGAAGGAGCCAATAAGATCCTCATAGTTGACTCAATAGCTGCTGCAGCTGGTGGCGCTGCAGGCATCTCTTCTAATACAAGTTACATTGAATCGGCTTCTGGTGTTGGTGAAGGTGCTCGAACAGGCCTTGCTTCAGTTGTTACAGGTATCGCATTCTTGTTAACAACATTCCTCGCGCCACTTGTTGCGATAATCCCTTACGAGGCTGCAACACCAGCCTTGATTATTGTTGGATTCTTGATGATGTCACAAATTAAGAGTATCGATTGGGATGATCTGGGTATAGGTATTCCAGCGTTCCTAACAATCATCCTGATGCCTTTTACTTACAACATCTCAGTAGGTATTGGTGCGGGTTTTGTTACTCACGTAGTCATTCGTTTGGTTCAGGGACGCAGAAAGGAAGTACATCCACTACTTCTACTCGTCTCAGGTCTATTCATGATCTACTTCCTATCCTCTCCAATTAAGTCTTGGATTGGCTAGAAACTATTAGAAAAAGGGGCCCTCGGGAAACCGGGGGCCCTTTTCCTTTAGCTGAAAACAAATTACCAATCTATTGGCCTCATATTGTTTGACATCAGAATGTCATTGCATCGAGAGAAAGGTTTTGATCCAAAAAATCCTCGATATGCCGAAAGTGGGCTTGGATGCACTGACTCGATTCGCCATTCTGGACGGAAAAATGAAGATAACTCCCCCGCATTTTTACCCCAGAGGATTGCCACTACATCGCGTTTACCCAACTCTTGCGCGACAGTCTCCGTCACTTCGTTCCAACCAAAATCTACATGCGCAAGGGATGACCCAGCTTCTGTTGATAAAACTCGATTAACGAGAAGAACCCCTTGATCAAACCAATCAGTGAGATCACCATCTAACCTCTCAACTCCACAATCAGTTGCTAGTTCTGCAAAAATGTTTCGCAGAGAAGGCGGTAATGGAGAAACGGAGCTATCAACTGAAAAAGCTAAACCATTTGCATGGCC
>CANHFN010000023.1 GCA_947459935.1 Actinomycetota bacterium | reverse complement strand
GGTGTGCGGATCTACTCTCATGAAAGGGATGTGATCCATTCTGTAAGCAGGCGAACACCAAATCCTGTTCCGCCTTTTGAATTTTCTCCAGCATCAACCTCGCTGCGTGCAGTGCCAGCGATATCTAAATGAACCCATCGACGAGTTCCGACAAAGTTTTCTAGAAACAATGCTGCGGTTACTGATCCTGCAGAATATTTTGCTTTGCTTGCATTGTGATTGAAATCTGCAATGTCGCTGCCTAGCGAATCCTTGTAATCATCCACAAGTGGCATATGCCAAACTCGATCACCAGAAGCTTCGCCAGCCTTTGTTAACTGTGCGGCTAATGCATGATCGCGTGTATACATCGCAGCATATTGGCGACCAAGTCCAAGAGTTGCTGCGCCAGTTAAAGTTGCAATATCAACCAAGTAATCAGGATCAAGATTTAGATCTGCATATGCAAGACCATCTGCTAATACCAAACGACCTTCGGCATCAGTATTGATCACTTCCACAGTTGTGCCGCCGTAATGTTTGATGACATCACTTGGACGCTGAGCGGTGCCAGAAATAGCGTTTTCAGCCATCATCATTAATGCAGTTACTCGAACATTTGGTTGTAATTCTTCCAGCGCAGTCAGTGTCGAAAGAATTGCAGCTGACCCGGCCATGTCACTTTTCATCGCCATCATCGTGTCATAGGGACGTTTGAGTGAAATACCCCCTGTGTCAAAGGTAATGCCCTTGCCTACTAAGACAATGTGAGGCAATGCATTGGCAGACTTCTTCTTTGAATGAGGTTGGTATGAGACTTCAATCATTCGTGGGCCAGGTTTAGGCGATGATCCCCCAACGGCTCGCAATCCACCAAATTCTTTGAGGTCAGCACCTGCGAAGATTTTAACTTTAAGGCTAGTTCCTTTTGAAAATGATTCTGCCTGCTTTCCCATCCATGCGGGAGTTTTGATATTTGCTGGAGTGTGAACTAAATCGCGAGCGCGACACATTGCTCGTGCAATTGCCGCTGCATCTTCGACCAACTTCTTATCTTTACTGCCAATAAGCAGTTGCGGGACTTCTTTTTTCTTATCAGTCTTTAGATTCCAAACCCAGGCACCAAGTGACATAGAAATTGCATGTGCTTTAACTTCCTTAACTGCGCAAGCAGAGAAAACTGTCACGTTCTTTCCACGCACTTTGCGTCCAACTGATGCACCAGCTGCTCGAAGAGCAGAACCACTCTGATCCCCAACTCCCACTAGGTAGATTCGGTCGGTTGGTGAATCGGTAGCGCTCACTGGAATTTCAAAAATTTCTCCGGCTTTTGCCGTTGGTCCAAAAAAGGTTAGCTCGTCTACAAGATTGAGTCCAAAGAATCTTTCGATTTCTGTAACTAGTGGTCCAACGAATTCAAATGAGTCTTCAGAATTCTTGATGAATCCGATAGCAATTGAGTTAGCTGAGGCTGCCGCTTTGATTTCTAGCGGGGCGGCGATTGGCAGTGCTGACATGATTGGTAAGGCTAGTGCCTTGGAAAAGGAATTACTTCTTAACTAGTGCGACTGCGGCGTGTAACGCGGCACTGAGGTTGTTTGCTTCTTCTGCATTCATTTCAACAACTAAGCGACCGCCACCTTCTAGAGGGATTCGCATCACTAAAGAGCGAGCTTCCTTCGTAACCTCCATTGGACCATCACCAGTACGGGGTTTCATGGCTGCCATGTGGGGACTCCTCTAATCGGTTGAATTACTCTTTTTGAAGCAAGGGGATAAGTATCTCGCACAATGCGCCGTTGTGCGAAATCGAAGATAGGCCTCTATATGCCCAAAATTGCGCTCAATCTGGCTTTTCCTTGCTTGATGATCGCTTCTACCGAGCGCTCAGGCACCCCTAGCATCGATGCAATCTCGGCTGCAGACATTGATTTGAGATAGTGCATCGTCAAGATGATTCGCTCTTCATCAGGCAAGGAGGCAAGAGCATCTGCCAAAGACTGCGATTGCTTGCCCATTGGCTTAGTTTACTTCGTTTAACTTACTTTCTATGGCGCAAATGGCGGCCGAGCTTGGTCAGTGAGATCCGCACTCCAGCGTATAAACCAGGTGCAATCAGCAGGAAAATCACTCTTGGGGCCAATATCTCTTCAGACCAATCAAATCGAGTTGTGTTCGAATCTATTGAAGATAATTCAAACCGACCAGTGCCCTTGATAATTTTTCCAGTGTGCACAACATCGCAGATGTTTGGAGGTTGCCATGAAGTAACAACCATGTGATCCATTACTCCAACTTTACCTACCCCTGTAAATGCAGAAATTGATGTTCCAACTCCTTCACGAACTTGTGATGTGACTTCAACTTTTGTGAGCAACATCCAATCGCCTTGAGACTCCCAATCAGCCAGAGCATCCCAGACCCTTTCAACCGGCGCTTTAATAGTCAGACTCATTGCAATGTGATTACTCCTCATGCACCACATGCTTTCAATGCATCTTGAACATTTGTTGTCCATTGAATTATTTCACGCATTCCAGGCTTAATAAATTTTTCTTCTTCGAGATGGACAATCAATTCATGTAAGGGTGCATATATTTCAAATGGGTCCAGGATTACAACCGGCTTAGTGTGAAACTTTAAATAGTGACCAACCCAAATCTCAAAGAATTCCTCAAGAGTGCCGGCTCCTCCAGGTAATGTAATAAATGCATCCGAGATATCCGTGATCATGTGTTTGCGCTGGCCCATGGTTTCCACTACATGAAGTTCGTCATTATCATGATCTGCAAATTCAATGTCTACGAGGGCCTGCGGAATGACACCAACTGTCTTTCCACCCTTGTTACGAGCACCACGGGAAACCGCACCCATCATAGAAATATGACCGCCACCAGTAACTAATTCGTTTGCGGAAGCCGCAATCCCTTGGCCAAGTTCGTAGGCAAGCTCTACATACTTGTTATCAATTGTTGGGGATGACGAGCAGAAGACGGCAATACGCATACCGCTAACAATAGAGGCTAGGCTTAGGACATGACGACCATTGCATCTGGCCACGGAATCGCAACAATATCCAATGGAACTACTTTGGATGTTTGGTTCCCATCTCCAAGTCTGTCCGCTCTGACAGGTTCTGCTCCTGTAGAACTGATCTCATTAACGGGCGAAGATGAAGCGCGCGCTGTTACTCGCGAAGTCATAAGTCTCGAAATCGATTTAACAAAAGCACCTGCAACTGCAGCAGATGCTTATCTACGTTTACATTTGTTGTCACACCGACTTGTAAAGCCCCACGGAGTTGCACTTGACGGGATTTTTGGACTTCTCAGTAATGTCGTTTGGACTTCTGTCGGACCCTGCGCTGTTGATGGCTTTGAAATCACTCGAGCACGATTAAAGGCTTTGCATGGACATGTCAGTGTTTACGGTGTCGATAAGTTTCCTCGAATGGTTGATTACGTTGTTCCAAGCGGAGTTCGAATTGCAGATGCAGATCGAGTTCGCCTAGGCGCTCACCTTGCCTCTGGAACAACAGTCATGCATGAAGGTTTTGTAAATTTCAATGCTGGCACACTAGGAACTTCAATGGTTGAAGGTCGCATTTCTGCAGGTGTCGTAGTTGGAGATGGCACCGATGTTGGTGGTGGCGCATCAATCATGGGCACGCTTAGTGGTGGTGGAAAAGAAGTTATTTCAATTGGTGAAAAATGTTTATTGGGCGCAAACTCAGGCCTTGGAATTTCTCTTGGTAATAACTGTGTGATCGAAGCTGGTACTTATATAACTTCAGCTGCAAAGGTAAAACTTCCTGATGGTGAAGTAGTTAAAGCTGGCACTCTGTCTGGGGCAAGTAATCTCTTGTTCCGGCGAAATTCACTTGATGGATCTCTTGAGGTTGTATTAAGGACTGGGACTTGGGGTGGGCTCAACAGCATTCTGCACGCCAACTAAATCAAAGTAGGCAGAAGGAATTTTAGTTCGGCTTCTAAAGGTCTCGCCTCGTAAACTCTTTTGCACTCCTGAACTTGAGGTCGCCCTTATTGTTGCAACCGTACCGCTCGTATTTTTTAGAACAATTTCTAGCGTAACTACATTGGGTAAAGCAAAGGCTGCCGCAACTACTGCTTGCGTAACTGTCCGTTCCCACTTAAAAAAGCGAGGGTTAAGGATTGGATCCAGGCTTGATAGATCTGGAACTGTTTGCGTGTAACTTCTTTGTGTGCCCCAGGCGTTTCCAGAGGTTTCAGTCTGTCCTCCGCTTGAACTAGAAAAATATGCAGCTATCGGCTTTCCTGCTTGCGTAAGCGTAAGTCCGGCAGTGTTTGTAACGGCTGCTTTCCAAAAATGTCCCCAGCCCTTTTCTATCTCTTTGGCATAACCCAAAAATGATTGATCAGAAATCTCACTAGACAGATCGCAATCACAAGATGCTCTATAAATTCCTGCTTTACTCATGGCAAATGATCTAGAAGCAATGGCTTGTGCCTGTAGAGCAGCCTCTGGCCACGATGATGGAACTTCACTCACTCCCCATAAGTATTCATCAGCTAAGCGGACAGAGTTTGTAATTTCTAAACGATATCCAAGGGTGGATGCTTTTACTGCTCTGACTTGCATTTGACCATAGCGATACCTTTTTGTGGAAT
This sequence comes from Actinomycetota bacterium, assembly GCA_947459935.1. GTDB lineage: Bacteria > Actinomycetota > Actinomycetes > Nanopelagicales > Nanopelagicaceae > Planktophila. Next base: position 5,078 of record CANHFN010000023.1, on the reverse strand, counting down.
TTGTGTGTGAAAGTGAAATCACTCCATCAACGCCTTGCAAGTAGCGGGTCCCACTCCAGCGAATTGTAAAGACTCTGCTTCGCGGAATACTTGTTGTTTTCTTTCCAGTGACGATGCTGGGCACAACAGTTGATCCCAAAATACTAAAGTTCAAGGAACTTTTAACTGGAACTACCGCTAGAGGAATAGCATCTTGTGCATCACCAATATCGCCACTATAGATTTGAATCACTGCATCTTGCGTAGAAGTGAATATCTTCGCAGAAGTTAGCAGATGCCCAAGGTTTACTCGTAAAATCTTTGTATCGTCTAATGGTTCAATTGCAACATCTTTATAGTAATAATTGAGAATTGCTGTTGCTGTCTCGCCAGCTAAAGCTTTCGCTCTCGCACCTATTTGGCTCATACCAACACCATGACCATACCCAGCACCTTGGAATTGAAATGATGCGGGAATTTCTATTGCAAAAGATTGCGATGGAATAATGATGGCAAATGAAAGTGCCAGGATAAGTGATCTAAGAAATCTCATAAAAGCTGGGCTCTATCCAAGATTTGAGGTTTTGGGCAGGCCAGAAATTAATGGCTCACTCTCCTGCAATGACAGGCTCATGGGTTCAAGGTTACAGCAGGGGTAAGTGACTTAGGCGAAGTAAGAAAGCCAAGCCCCCATGAAATGTGCATCGTCAGCAATACTGTGGGTAAACATAGAATCTCTCCCAAACTCTTTGAAATTACTGCAGAAGCAATCAGAATAAAAACAGCATAGATAAGCGCTGGAATAAAAAAGAGTGCAGATATAAACCATCCCAACGCAAGAGAAAGAGTTGTTGCAATAACCGTAAATGGTGGTGCTAAATATCGGTAATTGATTGTTCCTTCATGTCGGCGAGATACGACTCGTCGCCAACGTCCATATTCAAAGTATTGCTTAGCTAAAGCTTTTATCGTTGAACGTGGTCGATAGGTAACAACCAAACGAGGGTCAAAATAAACAACTCCTCCTGCTTGACGCAATCTGAAATTGAGTTCCCAATCTTGTGCTCGTGTAAATCGCTCATCAAAACCACCTACAGCCAATAATGCTTCTTTTCTAAATGCACCGAGATATACCGTGTCAACTTCTCCAGCACTTCCGCCAGTATGAAATCTGGAAGCTCCTACGCCTAAGGGACTGCGCATTGCACGAGCGACTGATCGCTCAAAAAGTGATCGACCCTCAGCCGCCATTACACCACCAACATTAACTGCGCCGGTACTCTCTAAAATCTCCGATACCAACTGACAATAATTTTCAGGAATGTTTGAATGACCATCGACTCGAACGATTATTGAATACTGTGATGCTGCAATTGCGAGATTTAAACCAGCTGCAGTTCGGCCTGTTGGATTCTCAACGATTACCACTCGAGGATCATTTAAGTGTAATCGCTGTGCAATTTCTAAAGTTTTGTCCTGAGATGGGCCTATGGCCAAAATTACTTCAATCTTGCCATCGTATTTTTGGGCAAGGATCGCATAAACGGCATCTTCTAAGTACTTCTCCTCATTTAAGACAGGCAGAATCACCGAAATCTCTCGCCTCGGTGAGCCATATAACGCATTAGTTGATGTCGGCATAACACCCACACGCTATCGCTCAAGTACTCTCGGACAGTGAAATCAACGCGGGCAATTCGGATTATTACCTCACTATCGGTCGGGGTTGTCCTTATCTCGGCGATTTCTTGGCTGGGCTTAGGGCAAGTAAGTGGTGCAATAGACCGAGTTGATGTATTTGGAAACCTGGATTCGCGGCCTGAAAAACCAAACAAAGCCCTTAACTATCTTCTTGTTGGATCAGATACACGTGAAGGATTAACCAAGGAGCAGCGTAAATTGCTTCGAGTCGGATCTACTGCGACAGCGGCCGGTAAGCGTTCGGACACCATGCTCCTTGTTCACATCTCTAAATCTCGCGAAAAGATAACTTTGATTTCAATTCCTCGTGATTCATTAGTAACAATTCCTGAACATGTGTCATCTATTGATAAAACAAAAATTATTAAAGCGGCAAAAGGAAAGATTAATTCGGCATTCGCCTTTGGCGGGGCTCCGCTTCTGATTGAAACAATTGAAAATGAAACCGGTATTCGAATTGATCACTACATTGAAATTGGTTTTGCAGGATTTGCCGGCATGGTGGATGCACTTGGTGGAATTGAAGTGTGTACCAAGAAAGATATTGATGACCCAGGTAGCCATTTAGTTTTATCCGCCGGAGTTCACACTCTAAACGGTGTTGAGTCACTCAAATATGTTCGAACCCGCGACTTTGATGGCATGGGAGATCTTGGGCGGATGCAACGTCAGCAACAATTCCTTGGCGCATTGCTAAGGAAAGTTACAAGCACCGGAGTTTTGCTCAACCCAATCAAACTTGTTAACTTCTTTAATGCTGCAATTGCAACAGTCACTACTGATTCCGAACTCAACGAGGCGGATCTATTGACTCTTGCTAAACAAATGAAAAATCTTTCTCCTAGTAAAGTGCGTACGTTGACGATTCCACTGAGTGATGTGAATGCGCGTGTTCCTGGACTAGGTTCTGTGGTTGTATGGGATCCGATTTTAGCTCCGGATCTTTTCAATCGCATTCGTGAAGATTTGCCCCTGGTGGATGAAGTGACCCCATCGCCATCTGCCTCTACTACTGCTAAAGCAACACCTACTGTGATCGATAAATTTAAGACTCGTACGGCTGATGAAAACCCTTGTGGGGCTCTGAAGTAAACTCCATCACATGACCCTAACTCTCTCAGTTGTTGGCTGCGGTTATCTAGGCGTCACTCACGCTGCATGCATGTCCTCACTTGGATTCACTGTTGTGGGCGTGGATATAGATCCAGAAAAGGTAGCGTTGCTTCAGGCAGGCAAATTACCTTTCTATGAGCCAGGGCTAGACACACTGCTCGAACAAGAGTTGAAAACAGGTCGACTCTCTTTCACAACTGATTTTTCATTGGTTAAAGATGCCGATATCCACTTTGTCTGTGTTGGAACTCCTCAAGTTACAGATGGATTGGCTGCAGATTTAACCTATGTGAAGTCGGCTGTAGCAACGATCGCGCCATACCTTAAAGATGGTTCTCTTGTAGTTGGTAAGTCCACGGTGCCAGTCGGAACTGCACAGGCATTGCGTGACGAACTTGCAAAGATCGCACCTCAAGCAGACCTTGCTTGGAATCCTGAATTCCTTCGTGAAGGGTTTGCAGTTGAAGATACATTGACTCCAAACCGTTTAGTAGTTGGTGTTGCAAATGATCGAGCTGAGGAAATTCTTAAAGAAGTTTATGAGCCAGTAATTGCATTGGGAACTCCATGGATTCGCGCAGACTTGCCAACATCTGAACTTGTGAAGGTAGCTGCAAACTCATTCTTAGCGACAAAAATTTCTTTCATTAACGCGATGGCCGAAGTGTGCGAAGCTGCTGGCGGTGATGTAACAGTACTTGCTAAGGCCATTGGTTACGACCCGCGTATTGGGAATCGCTTTTTGCAGGCAGGTATTGGATTTGGTGGAGGATGTCTTCCAAAAGATGTACGCGCATTCATGGCTCGCGCTGAAGAGCTTGGTGCAATGCAAGCATTAGAGTTTTTGCGAGAAATAGATGCCATTAACTTACGTGCGCGCCAGCGCGTGATAGACATTGTGCGAAAGGTACTTTCTGAAGACCTAACGCAATACAAAATTGCAGTCTTAGGTGCGACATTTAAACCCGATAGTGATGATGTGCGTGATTCCCCAGCCTTAGACATCTCTGTTCAATTACATGCAGCAGGAGCCGAAGTTGTTATTCATGATCCGCAAGGTATCGAGCCTGCACGCAAGCGTTTTCCAAACCTTAAGTATTCTGAAGTGATTGAAGATGCAATTAAGGATGCAGATTTGATTCTGCACTTGACTGAATGGAAGGAATACCGCCAAATCGATCCAGCGGGAATATCTTCTCTGGTTAAGGGCAAAATCATCATCGATGGACGCAACATGCTTGATCGAACTCTGTGGCGCAGCGCTGGTTGGAAATTCCACGCACTAGGGCGAACTGATTAATACCAAGGAAACTATTGATGCAGTCCTTAAGTTGAAAACTTGGGCTGTTGTTGGCCTTAGTAACAATCCGGAAAGAGCAGCCTTTGGTGTAGCAAAACTCTTACAAGAGAAAGGTCACCGAATAATTCCGGTATATCCTCGAGCAGAAGTTGTGCATGGCGAAGTTGGTTACAAAACTTTGTCTGAAATTCCAGGACCCGTCGATGTTGTTGATTGCTTTGTTAATTCAACACTTGTTGGAAAAGTTGTTGATGAGGCTATTGCAATAGGAGCTAAGGCAGTTTGGTTACAGTTGGATGTCATCGACCATGATGCAATTGCTCGCGCGCAAGCTGCAGGCTTGTTAACGATCATGGATCGCTGCCCAGCAATTGAGTATCGCGCTAGAGTTTAAAAACCAGTTTTTTGGTTACGGCGAGACTTTAAATTCTCACCCTTTTCCTTTGCGATCGTGTTTATCTCTTTCAAAGAAGCTGCAACCTTTACTGAAATAGAAGCATCAGCAACACCTAGTATGCGAGCTGCTAAGAGCGCGGCATTTTTGGCATTGTCAACACCAACTGTTGCAACCGGAACTCCAGCAGGCATTTGCACTATTGAAAGAAGCGAATCCATTCCATCAAGATTCTTTAGTGCAATTGGGACTCCGATTACTGGAAGAGTTGTCAATGATGCGACCATTCCAGGTAAATGTGCTGCGCCTCCTGCTCCAGCAATAATTACTTTGTAGCCCTTGGCTTGCGCATTTTGAGAGAACTCAACCATTTCAAGTGGCATGCGATGGGCTGAAACAACATCTACCGTATGTGAAATACCTAGATCATCTAATACTTTGGCGGCTTCCTGCATCGTTGGCCAGTCTGAATCTGACCCCATGATGATTGCTACATCACTCATCGATTTCTCCGCTCATATAGTCCACTGCATGTTGAACTTCTTGAGTTAATTCTACGAGATTTTGACCCAGAAGAGTTACATGGCCAAT
>CANHFN010000022.1 GCA_947459935.1 Actinomycetota bacterium | reverse complement strand
TTGGTGCACGTCTTGGATTAATTGGTAGCGCAAATGGCGCAGCTGCTGATCCGGCACCAGTGGTTCCGGCACCAGTTGTCGCCGCACCTCCTGCACCTGTTGCAGCACCCGTTGTTGCAGCACCCGTTGTTGCAGCACCAGTTGTTGCAGCACCAGTTGTTGCAGCACCAGTTGTTGCAGCACCCGTTGTTGCAGCACCTACACCAGTGGCAGTCGCACCTGTCTCTCAGCCTGCAGATGCTTATGTAACTCCCCTAGTTCGCAAACTCGCATCCGAACTTGGTATCAATCTTGCACAAGTCAAGGGAACAGGAATCGGCGGACGAATTCGAAGAGAAGATGTTGAAGCCCTTTCTCGCCCAGCTGCACCCGTTGCTTCTTCACCGGTTGTCTCTGCGCCAGCAAGTGCAAAGCCTCCTGTTGTTGCAGTCTCTCCACTTCGTGGCACAACGGTGACTATGTCTCGTCTTCGTAAAGTTATTGCAGCTCGCATGGTTGAGTCACTACAAGTGAGTGCACAACTAACGACGGTGATTGAAGTTGATGTTACAAAGATTGCGCGCTTACGCGATCGTTCAAAGGCAAGTTTTGAAGCACGTGAAGGAGTGAAACTTTCCTTCCTTCCTTTCTTTGCAGTTGCAGTATGCGAAGCACTCAAGCAGCATCCTGTTTTGAACTCTTCAGTTGAAGGCGATCAGATCACTTATCACGGTGCTGAACATCTTGGAATCGCTGTTGATACAGAACGAGGATTGCTTGTCCCAGTCATTGCTAACGCAGGTGATTTGAATATGGGTGGCGTGGCACGAAAGATTGCCGATCTTGCAGCCCGCACTCGCGATAACAAGGTAACCCCAGATGAATTAGGTGGCGGCACATTCACACTGACAAATACTGGTAGCCGTGGTGCTTTGTTTGACACACCAATTATCAATCAGCCACAAGTTGCAATCCTTGGATTGGGAGCAATCGTTAAGCGTCCAATGGTTGTTCGCGGTGAAGATGGTGGAGAGACCATTGCAATCCGATCAATGGTTTATCTTGGACTTTCATACGACCACCGTGTTGTTGATGGCGCAGATGCAGCTCGATTCCTTGTGACCCTCAAGGAACGCCTCGAAGGTGGCGCTTTCGAGTCTGATCTAGGACTCTAAGTCACCAATGCCAGTTCCACAACGCATTGCAATTACGGGCTCTTCGGGTCTGATTGGCACGGCACTTGTCGGTCACCTAAAAAGTGAAGGCCACACGGTTCAACGTCTAGTTCGGCGCGCACCAGTAGCACCTGATGAGGTTCAGTGGGATCCCCAGACAGGTTTTGTTGATCTAGAACCACTTCGTGGAGTCGATGCCATTATTCATTTAGCTGGTGTTGGCGTTGGAGATAAGCGTTGGAATAAGAAATATAAGAGTGAGATTCTCAATTCAAGATTACTTGGCACAACCGCTATTGCTAACGCTGTTGCAGAACTAAAACCACAAGTGTTCATTTCCGCTTCTGCAATCGGTTGGTATGGAGAAAGTGGTAACCGTGCAGTTGTCGAAACTGATAGAGCTGGTGATGATTTCTTAGCTGCGGTTTGTCGTGAGTGGGAATCAGCTGCAGATCTTGCCGGTGACGTACGTACGGTTAAATTGCGTACCGGCTTAGTTCTAGACCCAACTGGCGGAGCCCTTGGAAAGATGTTGCCATTGTTTCGCTTAGGTCTTGGCGGAAAGCTGGGAAATGGAAAGCAATGGTGGTCCTGGATCACTTTGCACGATCAGATACGGGCTATCGTTTTTGCTTTGGAGAATCCAATTTCAGGTCCAGTTAATGTGACTGCGCCAAATCCAGTGACAAATCAGGAGTTCACATCGGCATTAGCGCGCGCGATGCATCGACCTGCGCTTTTTCCAGCACCTGCCATTGCGTTAAAAATCGCACTAGGTGGATTTTCCTCAGAAATTCTTGGTTCAAAGCGAGTAGTTCCGCACGTGTTGCAAGAAGCAGGCTTTACTTGGGATTTCCCACACATCTCAGAAGCACTTGCACAACTAGTTCAGGATTAATTCAGCAGCAAGGCGTCCAGAAAATAGTGCGCCTTGTTGTGAAGGAACGCTACGGTGATCTCCGGCAACAAAATGATGTTCACTAATTTTCATAGCCTGCGATAAAGCTCTTCCGACTGTTTGTATTGGCAAAGCAGCAGGAATTTCATATTTAGCTATGAACTGCCAACCATGCGTACTGGTCCCCCATATAGTTGCTAAATGGCGACGAACTTCTGACTCTGTGACATTTAGATCAGTGGTGGTTGATATTAAATGCTGCCCAGTGGGTGCATATTTCGTGGCTATGTCAGAGATTGCAACTGAGTTAATCACTGGCCCGCGTCTTTGCCCATCAACAACAAGATGACCGCTTCCCGAAGGATTCTGGGAGGTTGCGTGATACCAAGTAATGCACCCAGCCATTCGTGGCACCTGGCTTAACCCAAGTAACTGCGTTGCGGTTGTTGCATCTGTTGCTATCAATATTTTCTCAGCAGTAAATGTTCCTTCATTTGTATGGACTGAAGTTCGTTCAATACTTTCTACTTGAGTGTTATAGATAATTGTTTCGACCCGTTTTGCAAGTGCTTTCGGAAGTTCACCCACACCAACACTTGGCAGACCTGGTTGACCATTGATGAAACTTTTGATGATTGAGTGTCCATACACTGCATCAACATTTTCTGGATCTGTTAAAAACACACCTTGCAGGAAAGGGCGTAATACTCTGTCATAACACGATCCCGTACTTCCTAGCGCCTCTGGAACTGATAGACCTGCTTTAGGTTTGCCAGCAATAAAACGAAGTAAAGCAAGCTTTTCGGTTATTGATCCGGTTGCTTTATTAAATGCCGTCCACGGCGCCTGACGAGGATCGCCAATAGGGTGTCTTTTCTCCCCTAATGAAACTTCAATAACTCTGGGTGCTGGAATGAAATCCAGCTCTTTGATCACATCTAGTTCCTGCAGAGCGGGATACTTGGCATTGATCAACTGAAACCCACGATCGCAAATGAAACCATCAATCACATCACTTGCTACCCGGCCACCAGCACGATCAGATGACTCAATAACTCTGACATCAACCCCTGCAGACTGCAAGGTGATTGCCGCGCTTAGCCCTGCAAGGCCAGCGCCAACGATTAGAACATCAGCGGAACGCGAAGCCATTCTTACTTGTGTTGCAACTTAGATGGCCACCAAACTTTTCCACCAATATCGTGGACAAGTGCTGGTACCAAAATCGTGCGAACGATCAAGGTATCTAGCAACACACCAAATGCGACGGCAAAACCTAGCTCTGCCAAGAACACAAGTGGCAATACACCTAACACCGCAAAGGTTGCTGCCAAAACAATTCCAGCTGAAGTAATCACTCCACCAGTGACTGTTAGGCCCTTGATAACACCTGCCCTTGTGCCAATTTTGGCACTTTCCTCTCGCACACGGGTCATTAAGAAAATGTTGTAGTCAATACCAAGTGCAACTAGGAAAATGAAGGCAAACAATGGGAAGGAGGTATCAGCGCCCTTAAATCCAAAGATGTGTTCAAACACAAGTTGGCAGGCACCGAGCGTTGCAAAAAATGACAAGACAACTGTTCCTAAAAGAAGGGCTGCTGACAAAACACTGCGCAGGAGAAGTCCAAGGATCAAAGTGATGAGAACCAAAACAATTGGGATAATGGTTCGGTTGTCATGATTTGCTGAAACATCTGTGTCGAATGCAACAGCCGTGCTTCCTCCTACAAGGATTTCTGGATTAATTGCATGAACCGCTTCGCGAATCACTGGAATGACATCTCGTGCTTCGACTGAATCTGGATTTAAGGCCAGCGTTGCATTTAATACAACTTTCCCGTCAATAACCTTGATGTCAGAAAGTGGCGCTCCAGGAATTGTTGGAGAGATACGCATTGGTTCAACGGTTGAAACACCGTCAACACTTAAGAGCGCAGCTGAAACGGGGCCAACTAAACTTTCTGGAACTACGACCTCAGTTGGTTGACCTGAGCCACCAGGAAAATGTTGGCCTAAGAGTTCTAAGCCCACAACCGAATCTGGTCGTTGCGTGAAGGCATCTGCTGTTGATAAGCCTTTAGCGTTTAATGTAGTTGAAAAACCAGCTAGAACTGCGAGAAGCACAGCGGTAACAATCCAAAGTTTGCGAGGACGTTTTTCAACTGCAGAACCAATCTTTGCCCAAGTGCCAGTGAGTTGAGTGTTTACATCATCATTTCGAGGGATTCGTGGCCAGAATACCCATCGACCAAAAGCTACCAATAGCGCAGGTAACAAGGTCAGAATCACAATCACCGCTGCTGCAATGCCAATTGCACCGACAGGACCTAATCCACGGTTTCCAGAAAGATCACTAAGCAGCAAGACAAGTAGTGCGGCAATAACCGTGGCACCGGAAGCCAAAATTGGCTCAAACACACCTTTAAGTGCCGCCTTCATTGCTTGCGCCGGATAATCATGGTGGTGCAGCTCTTCTCGATATCTTGAAATCAAGAGGAGTGCATAATCTGTTGCAGCACCAAGAACCAACACCGAAAGAATTCCTTGGGACTGTCCGTTGAGATCAATGACATTGTTTTTCGTCAGGATATAGACAAGACCACCTGCCGTTGACAATGCAATAACAGCTGAAAAAAGCGGCAAAATCCAAAGCACCGGAGATCGATAAACAATAATCAAAATAAATGCAACAACACCTAAAGTCGTGAGTAGCAATGACGAGTCAATACCTTCGAAAGCACCAAAGAGGTCTCCTAGTAGAGCACCAATTCCAGTTACATTAGAAGTAAGTCCCACACTCTTGGCAAACTCAGCCGAATCTTCTCGAAGTGTTTCAATTACTTCAGGAAGTGCCGGTTTTTTATTTGGTAGTAATTCTGTGCCTACCTCAGAAACCAAAGGAAGATTAACTAGGAGTGCTTTGCCGTCTTCGGAAGGAAAAGCAAATATCTGCTCACCCTGCGCTAGGTATTTAGAGATCGGTACATCTGTGCCAATAATTTTTGTGGATCCCAATTTTGCTAAGTGAGCATTCAAAGCTGCAATCTTGGTTTCATCAATCTCTCCCAGATATAGGACCAAGGTCGGAAGATTTTGATTCTGGTCTTGATTAAACTTCTCAATTACCTTTGCGGCTTGAGTGGATTCTGCGCTATCTGGCAAAAAGGCTGAGTTGTCATTTTCCTGAACCGTTGAAAGTTGACCAAAAAGAGGTCCAAAAACTCCGCTTGCTCCAAACCACAAAACAATGACTAATAGGGCGTAGGCAAGTGGACGACGGCTCTTCTTTGTGGTGGTTGAGGACACTGAATCAGACCTTTCGAAGGTGAATTGGTAAGGAGGCAAGCCTACCTTTAGGCTAGAGGTGTGCCAGTTCTTGAGAATTCAACCAACACCACAATTGCCCTGTCCCGGCAGGGATTAGTGGAGTATCAAAAAGCGTGGGATGCACAACGCAGAATTCACGAAGAAGTAGCCTCTGGAGATCGGCCTAACACTCTCCTGCTACTAGAACATCCTTCAGTTTATACCGCTGGTCGCCGAACCGATGAAGCCGAACGTCCAGCTGATGGCACACCAGTTATTGATGTTGACCGTGGAGGCCGCATAACCTGGCATGGCCCCGGACAATTAGTTGGATATCCAATAGTGAAGTTACAAAAACCAACTGAGCTTGTTGGTTTTGTGCGCGAGATTGAATCAGCCCTGATTAATGTCTGCGCGGACCTAGAGATTTCAGCTGTTCGAGTAGAGGGCCGCTCTGGAGTTTGGATCTGCGATGAAAAGGGTCACCGAAAGATTGCCGCCATCGGTATTCGTGTGGCAAAAGGTGTCACCATGCATGGTTTTGCATTAAATGTTAATCCGAATTTGGATGCTTTCGGCCAAATCGTTCCATGCGGAATATCTGATGCAGATATAACATCACTTCAATTAGAACTTGGTCGACCCATCACAGTTGATGAAGTGGCACCCCTTGTTGAAAGACACATTTTTGAATCTTTGAAAAAGGTGAGCGTATGACAATGGCACCTGAAGGTCGCAAGTTGCTTCGTATTGAAGCTCGTAATGCAGAGACACCTATTGAGAGAAAGCCTGAATGGATTAAGACTCGGGCAAACATGGGTCCGGAATACACACGTCTTCATAGTCTTGTTAAGACAGAAGGACTACACACCGTTTGCCAGGAAGCTGCATGCCCAAACATCTTTGAATGTTGGGAAGATAAAGAAGCAACATTTCTTATTGGTGGAGATCGATGCACTCGACGTTGCGATTTTTGCAATATCGACACCGGTAAGCCACTGCCGATTGACCGAGCTGAACCATTTAAGGTTGCGATGTCAGTTAAGACGATGGGTCTTCGCTATGCAACTATCACCGGTGTTACGCGAGATGACCTTGAAGATGAAGGTTCTTGGCTATATGCCGAAACAATTCGCAAGGTCCACGAGTTAAATCCTGGAACTGGCGTTGAAATGTTGGCCCCTGATTTCAATGCCAACCCTGACCTTCTCGACCCTATTTTTGAAACCAGGCCCGAGGTTTTTGCGCATAACCTGGAAACAGTCCCCCGTATTTTCAAGCAAATACGCCCTGCCTTTACCTATGAAAAGTCATTGCGTGTAATCAGAATGGCCCAAGATTTTGGGTTGATAACTAAATCAAATCTCATCCTAGGTCTTGGGGAAACTCGTGAAGAGATTTCACAAGCATTAGTTGATTTACATAGCGCAGGATGTGACCTGATCACCATTACGCAGTACCTGCGACCAACAAATAAGCACCATCCTGTTGAGCGCTGGGTTAAGCCACAAGAGTTTGTGGAACTTGCTCAAGAGGCAGAAGAAATTGGTTTCCTTGGGGTAATGAGCGGACCACTTGTTCGTTCCTCATATCGTGCCGGACGTTTGTATAAACAAGCTATGGAAAAGAAATCTATCCGTGGCTGATCTTGTCTATCCTCCAGTAATTGTCCTCATAAAATCATTCTGGAAATACCTTGGATTGAATTTTGAATTCCAAGGTCAAGAAAATGTTCCACTCAAGGGTGGTGCAATTCTTGCGATCAATCACACAAGTTATCTTGATTTTGCACTAGCCGGAACTGCCGCATTACCTGCCAAGCGATATGTGCGCTTTATGGCCAAGAAGGAAATCTTCGACAATAAGATTGCTGGTCCTTTAATGCGCGGAATGCATCACATCAACGTAGATCGAAGTAACGGTTCTGCCTCTTTTGTTGCAGCGTTACGTTCACTCAAAGATGGCGAAATTATTGGCATATTTCCAGAAGGAACAATTTCAACTAGTTTTGAAATCAAGGGACTCAAGTCAGGTGCAGTTCGTTTAGCCATCGGTGCAAGCATTCCGATAATCCCAACAATCGTGTGGGGTGGACAACGCGTATATACAAAGGGCGTTAAGCCAAACTTTAAGAGAAACAGAATTCCTGTCAGCGTCTCATTTGGAGAGCCGATTTTCTACTCACGCGAGACTGATGTTGAGGTCGCAGAGGCGCATCTGCGGGAAGTCATGATTGAGATGTTGCACAAAGTTCAAGAAAAGTACCCTGATAGCCATCTCGGCCAGCGCTGGGCGCCAGTTCGTCTTGGTGGAACCGCTCCAGCCCCACTAAACTAATGAGCATGTTTAAGAAAAAAGCTAAAGAGAAGAAGATAAAGAAGCAGCGCTTTCAAGTTTTCCGTGATGCCTATAAGGTCACGAAGCAGGTAAAACCATGGATCACAGCTGCACTTGCTGGAATTTTTCTTACGACCTGGGGCGCTGGCATTGCAATTGGCGGAGTAGTTGTCAGTCCTTACTACGCAGCATTTGTATCTCTCCCTCTAGCTGCGCTTTTAACTCTCTTGTTCTTCACGCGCCAAGCTGGTACCGCTGCGTATTCATCAATTGAAGGTCAAATGGGTGCAGGGGCAAGTGTGTTGATGGCAATCCGTAAAGGCTGGACAACAACACCTGCAGTTGCGGTATCTCGTAATCAGGACATGGTTCATCGAAGTGTTGGCCGCGCCGGCATAGTTCTCACCGGTGAAGGAACCCAAGCTGTGCGCCAGATGATGGCTGATGAAAAGAAGAAGGCTGAACGTTTTGCACCCGGTGTTCCAATTATTGAAATTCTTGTTGGTAAAGAAGAAGGCCGTATTCCAATTCAGAAGTTACAGCGGCATATGCGCAGACTTCCTAAGAAGCTAACACCACATCAAATGCGTGAAGTTCGAGCACGACTCAAGGCCGTTGGTGGTATGTCTATGCCAATTCCTAAAGGTCCAATGCCAACTCGCGCACCAAAAATTCGCTAACTTCTAGTTAATACTGTCCCACTAAGGCGCTCGTGCATACCTCTGCCATTTTCATCAAAGGTGATTGCAAAGATTACGGTTACTAAAAGCGCAGATCGAATGAGCGCTTGAATTGGAGAGATCCCACCGCCATCTGCAAAGCGAACGATTCGAATACCAAAGATCCTGTGGCCAACAGTTGCGCCTTGAAGGGCGGAGAAAATTACAATCTCGGCAAAAAACAATGCCAAGACCGACCATGATCGACTTGGCGCTATAGCGCCAAGGCCCCCCGTGAAAGCCACAACAATGAAGTAACAGGCCAGCCAATCCACCATCAAGGCGGCCAGACGGCGTCCTAGGCTCACGCGCTGGAATTGAAAGCTCATATGGCAAGGGTAACTGGCTATCGGCCCAGACGTAACATGGATTTAACAAGCAGGTTATGCCAATTTCACCGTATGGACCTAGGGTTCAACTACTAAAAGCGCACAAGGCTCAATGATGAGAGATTCAGCGCATCACATGTGAAATTGGGAGAAGCATGTTTAAGAACGCAGCAGAAATCTTTGCATACATCAAGAAAGAGGATGTCAAACTTGTTGATGTCCGCTTTACCGACCTACCTGGAATCCAGCACCACTTCAATGTTCCTGTTGAATCATTTGATGAAGCAGTGTTCACAGATGGCCTAATGTTTGATGGTTCATCTATCCGTGGTTTCCAAACCATCAATGAATCTGACATGAAACTTTTGCCAGTTCCAGAGTCTGCATACATTGATCCATATCGTAAAGAAAAAACCCTGATCATTATTTTCTCAGTGCACAATCCAGTTGATAACACGCCATATAGCCGTGATCCTCGTGGAGTTGTTGCTCGCGCAGTTGACTACATGCGCTCACTTGGAATAGCTGACACAGCATTTTTTGCACCAGAGGCAGAGTTCTACGTTTTCGATAGCGTGCGCTTTAAGACAGGAATCAACTCTGCAGTTCATGAAATTGAATCATACGAAGGCGCATGGAACACAGGCGTTGAATATGATGCAGATGGAACACCTAACCGCGGATACCGCACTCGCGTAAAGGGCGGTTACTTCCCAGTTTCTCCAACAGATCAGTTTGCAGATCTTCGCGATGAAATGGTGATGCAGCTAGGCAAGGTTGGACTTCTTGTTGAGCGCTCACACCATGAAGTTGGAACTGCTGGACAAATGGAGATTAACTACCGTTTCACTGACATCCTGACAGCTGGCGATGATGTTATGAAGTTCAAGTACGTCATTCGTAACACTGCATGGCAAGGTGGAAAGACTGCAACATTCATGCCAAAGCCACTCTTCGGAGATAACGGTTCAGGCATGCACGTTCACCAATCACTGTGGAAAGATGGAAAGCCTCTGTTCTTCGAAGCAGGCACATACGGCGATCTTTCAGATATGGCGCGTTGGTATATCGGCGGTCTGCTAAAGCATGCACCTTCACTACTTGCATTTACAAACCCAACAGTTAACTCATATCGTCGCTTGGTTCCAGGATATGAAGCACCTGTAAACCTTGTGTACTCAGCGCGTAACCGTTCAGCTTGTATCCGTATCCCAATTACAGGATCCAATCCAAAGGCAAAGCGCATTGAGTTCCGTTGCCCAGACCCATCATCAAACCCATACCTAGCATTCGCAGCAATGCTTATGGCTGGCCTTGATGGAATCTTGAACAAGATCGAACCACCTGCCCCAGTTGATAAGGATCTCTACGAACTAGA
>CANHFN010000021.1 GCA_947459935.1 Actinomycetota bacterium | reverse complement strand
TTGCGCGGAATACAGCATCAAGAGTTGATTGACCTGTTCCGTAACGGTTGTCGAACATATGCTTTGTATCTGTGTCATTGACAGCGATCATTGGGAACTGAAGTGCACCATCTTTTGCCATTTGGTTTAGACGGATTACTCCGGTTGTTGTTTCTTCACAACCACCAGTGATGCCTGGAATTAACTCCTTACGTGTTGTATGAAGAGTGTTAACTAAATCGCAACCATCATCAAATACTTGGTGTGGTTCGATGTCGAGTGCTGCGTTAATGTGCTTGTAGTAACCATCACGATCAACGGCGTTACGAGCAAATACTGAAATTCCGTATTCGTGAACGAGTGCTGCCGCTGTGTCATCTTGTGTTGACAATGGGTTAGATGCACAAAGAGCAATCTCTGCTCCGCCAGCCTTTAGAACGCGCATCAAGTTAGCTGTCTCGGTTGTTACATGCATGCATGCAGAAATTCGCACACCTGCAAATGGCTGTGACTTTTCAAAGCGCTCACGGATTTGAGCAAGAACAGGCATGTTGCGTTCTGCCCATTCGATTTTCTTCTTACCTTCTGCAGCAAGTGATGCATCTGCGATGTCATGCGCTGGAAGAGTTGCTGTTACTGGAACGTTCACGTAAATCTCCTTAAGTAGTTTTCAAAGTATTGTTTGGGTACCTAAGGCGTAGGGCTCTACAGTGATAGGCGACTATGGGTAAAGATTACCTCCCACACGCTTAAACCTTCTAATGGAAAACGGTAATTAGCCGCGAATAAGCGAGAGAACCGCGTCACGCACGGTCTCCATTTGAGCCTGTGTTGAAGCCTCAACGTTGAGTCGAAGTACGGGCTCTGTATTTGATGGGCGCAGATTAAACCACCAGGTATCTCCATTAACTGTCAATCCATCAAGGTGATCGATGGTGACTTCCCCTGATAAATAACTCTTCTCAACAAATTCGGTTGCTGCCGCAGTGTCTTCAACCTTCGAATTAATCTCACCGCTCACGACATACCTGTTATATGGAGCAAGAAGAGCTGACATCGTTGTGTCACTCTCACCTAATGCAGCAATTGCATGGAGAGCGGCTAATGCTCCCGAATCA
Organism: Actinomycetota bacterium; assembly: GCA_947459935.1. Taxonomy (GTDB): domain Bacteria; phylum Actinomycetota; class Actinomycetes; order Nanopelagicales; family Nanopelagicaceae; genus Planktophila. The sequence continues at coordinate 9,260 of CANHFN010000021.1, read as the reverse complement.
GCCCTCCAAAATTCCTTGAAGTAAAAGTGTCCAGAATGTTCACCACCGAATATCGCTCCACTTTCAGCCATCATTTTCTTGATATATGAATGCCCGACTCTGCTACGTAATCCAACTCCACCATTTTCATCGATTACTTCTTGAACTGCCCTAGATGAAATTAAATTATAAATAATTGAAGATCCTGGATGTTTAATCAATTCACGTTGTGCAATCAATGAAGTCAGCGCTGAAGGATTAACCGCAACTGCTTGCTCGTCAACTAAGAAGCATCGATCTGCATCACCATCAAATGCCAAACCTAAATCGGCTTTCTGATCCTTCATCGCTTGCTTTAAATCAGACAATGTGGATTCATCAAGCGGATTAGCTTCATGATTTGGAAATGTTCCATCTAGTTCAAAATACATTGGAATTACTTCACAATTTAGCCTAGCGAAAATTGCAGGAGCTGTATGCCCAGCCATCCCATTACCAGCGTCAACAATTATTTTTAGCGGTCTAATGTTCTTGATATCAACAAGTGTTAACAAGTGATCCACATACTCATCTAGCATGTTGCGTTGTTTTTCTACACCAACATTCCTAATCGCTATTGGTGAACCGTCTCGTACAAAATTTTCAATGGTCAATAGGCCAGATTCTTTACCGATCGGTCTAGCACTACTAAAACAAAGCTTTATTCCGTTGTACTCAGCGGGATTGTGGCTAGCGGTAAACATCGCTCCAGGTAAGCCTAATTTTCCAGAGGCGAAATAGAGCATGTCAGTTGAAGCGAGGCCAATGCGAATCACATCCATGCCTTGAGAAGTTACACCTGCAGAAAAGGCATCAGCTAACTCTGGTGAAGAAGGTCGCATATCTTCCCCGATAACTAATGTGCCGGGTTCTCTTTCAATTTGCAGAAATCGCGCAAAAGCAACACCAGTAGCAAAGGTGAAATCAGAATCTATTTCAACATCGACTAAACCTCGAATGTCGTAAGCTTTAAATATGTGAGCGAACTCGTTCACTAATTGTCCTTAAGACGGAACTGCGCGCAAATGTCCGCGGCGACCAATTTGCTGTTGCGCCGATGAACTTTCAACAGGTGCTTCTTCAGGTATCTCTTTCAGGGCAACTTCGCGAACTGCATCTGCAATCGCCATCAAATCATCTTCTGTTGGACCTTGAGTTTGACTATCAAGTTCATGCTTGATGACATTCCACCCATGAGGAACTTTTAAGCGAGCACCATGAACAGCGCATAAATCGTATGCATGTGGTTCAGAAAATGTTGCAAGTGGACCAACAACTGCCGTCGATTCGGAGTACACATAGGTAAGAGTCATGGTTGCTTGCGATCTGCAACCGGCACGTGAACATCCACGCCCACCAAGTGTTCTCATGTGAGCAACATTAGTGGGAAGTGCCTGCAAATCTTGGGATTGTCATGGATTTAAGACGCGGATATTTGAATCTGGCACTTCGATTTTTGTCAGAACGCTTCCCGCTGCTATTGGGAAGTAGCCATAACCGTTTACCGAGGAAACTAACGCCCCTGCATATGTTCCTTGTCCAACCTTAGTAATTGTAAAAGATCGGGCATTTTCCGGAATGCGCCATTTAGCAAAGTCGGAGCCTTTAATACTTTGTTGCACTACTTTCCCATTGGTCAGAGTCACATTTAGTGCAACATTGATATTTTCGCCCGCAAAAGAGATGGCAGGGTCAAGTCCAGTAATAGCCATGGTTAGCCGAACTAGCTCTGGCGCTGCCGTACTCCATACAAAATCTTTTCTGCCAGAAGCCACCGTCGTGGACTTTACCGCCGCGACTACTGGTTCTGTTGATGTGATGCGGACCGCCATAACTTTGGAGGTTATTTTCGGGTCAAGTTTGAACTCAGTTACTATTCCAGCAGATATTGAACGAGCATTTAATCCAACAGGTACAAAAACTCCATCACCAGACAAAACTTCAACGGTAATACTTGCATCAACATCACCTGGTGCCAAAACACGCAATGTGTGAGGCAAAGCTGGTTTGTTTTTTGAATTCTGATTAGGGATCGCTGGAATCACAACATTTTTACTCACTGCAACGGCAGCGTTTACTAGATCCCCACCAAGTGCCTTCAAGCCTTTACCTTGCTCATCAATCATAAATGCGTTAATCCGACCAGACCGAGGTGCAACGTGTACCGCAACTCGCTTATCTCCCGGAGCTAAGGAATCTATACGAATTACAATGTAACTTTTTGAAGAAACTTTCTCAGTCCTCAATGGCTGCTTTCCATTTTCTGTATAGGTTTCAACATCGACTTCGGCATCACCCAGACCACTGTTAACAATTATTAGGCGTCCTCTAGTTGTGACGTCTGCAGCTCCACCAACAAACCATTGCGAGGATGCAGGACCCACGCAAACAGCTCCACCTGCCCAAACGCCTGATTTACTTTGCCAGACAACCGGTGTCACGCCCTCAGATGTAATCACCAAAGAATCCTTTTTCACTGGTAAGCGCAATACCTTTACTCGCGCCGTCTTTATAGAGCGATTTTGAAGTTTTTGATAAGGAGTTTTCTTAGATGAAAGTGATATCTGTGATCCCAATCCATCCAGGGTTGGAGGGCACACTACAACTGGATAACTTTCAGAAAAATTCTGCGTAGTAACCGCAACTGAAAGAACGCTGGATATTCCTAGCACGCTGATTAAAACGGCTAGAAATCTGAGGGGCCGGACTAATTTCATGCCAGCTCCTTTTCAGAGATCTCGCGCTTTCGACGACCGGCGGGAAGAGCCATAACAATTACGATTACCAAGAAGATAACTTGTAATGAGAGCCAAGCACGACGAGCTGTTCCATCATGAATTAATGAAATCTCACCAGCTTCTGTGACTTCAAATGTCGGCAAACCCATTTCATTATTTGTGCGATTTAATCGATATCCATTTTGTAGGACTTGCCAGGACCGATTAGAGCTCTCGGTAAGAATCAAGGTACCTGGACCTGGTACATAAGTAGGAGTACCGAATTCTCCAGTCTCAAGTACTGAACGAACATCATCTTTATTGATAAACAACAGCCGTCCTGTTGGCTGACTTACGCGCCAAACAACACCAAGTGAAGTTGCAGAAGTTCTAGTAAATCCACCTAAGCCATCTATCGACCTAACGATTTCCTTCTTGAAGGGGCTCTTTGCAAAGACATACTCAATTCCATAATCACCTAGAACTTTACTGCTTGTGATGCCAGTGCCATCGATCAAGGCTCGAGCAGCAGTTGCAATTTCAGTATTTTGCTTCGGAGCAATATCGGGCTCACCAAGAGAAATATCTTTACCTCTCGAAATGTAATATTGAATCTTCTTATCATCTTCGCTACCAATTTCACGCAAAACCAAAATCTTGGTCTGAGATTCAACACTTAAGAATGCTGGCATTACTGTCGCTCTATTTGCTTGAACAGCCGAATCTGCACCTGTCGTAACTGAGTATCCAATAGCCAAGACGGCGTATGAAGCCGTTACGAAAAGCAAGATCGCTGAAAGAACATGACGGTAGTGAATGTGGCTCAAAACCAATGTTTCTCGCAACCGATCAAGCATTACCGCCCCGGAAGCAACCGCAGCTAATGTTGCAATCGAAAGCACTGGTCCAGTCCAAACTCTTACTGCTCCCTCATTTCCATGAGTGGAAATAGAAAGTGATCCCACTAAAACTGCAAGACAAAGTGCCCCAAAACCATATTCGGCAATTCCGCGGGCATGTGTCGAGGAGAACAATGAAATGACAAGAATGAGCAAAATCGGGCTTACTAACCACAATGGGATGGAACCGGTGCCGCCTGGATTACCAAACAAAACTGGTAGTGGTCCGCCTCCTGGAATCAAAAGCCCTGGCTCGGTTAAGAATCTGCTGGGATGAACTATTGCTTCAAAAGAAAAAGGAGCATTAACAAAGAAGGGAACAAAAATAAGTGCTGCTCTCTTTGAAATTCGATCACGCAGTAGTTCCTTATCCTGGCTAACTTTGAAATCAAAGTAATTATCTAAAGTTATAACAATTGCAGCTATAAAGGCGATGACAAAACTCATCAACGTAAAGGCATATAGCAATGAAAACAAAAGTGAAACTGAAGATATTTTGCGCCAACTATAGTTTTCGATTCTCCTCCAATCATGAAGAATCAAGGCGACAAATGGCACGGCTATTAACAAAACCAAGGTGGCAATGTGGCCAGAACTAATTGCTGCAATAGTCACGGGTGATAGGGCATATAAAAGTGCTGCTGGGATTGAGATCCAACTATTGCTTGTTAATTTCTTTAATAAGTTAAAGCATGACCACATCATCAGTATTGGGGCAATTATGAAGAATGAAATGATAAAGAATTGAACGTTACCTAAGGTCACAAGGGAGGCTATTGCCATGACCGCTACCCAAGAAGGTGTTGCTAGAGATGATCCCATTCCAACTTGATGCCACGATTCAAGATAAAAACTCCATAAATCTCTTGCACCTGACGGTGAAATAGGAAGTGCTCCCCCAACTAATGCGCCAAAGCGATTTCGGGAGTTAATGAGAGTAATAACTGTTATTGCTACGAAGCCAAGAACTTCAGGTCGTTTGAATATTGAGAGCCAGTTGCTTGTATTGACAGGAGTCAATAAATCCTCATCTTCAACAGAATCAAGAATAGAGACAGAAGATGAATTGTTTTCTGGAAAGACTTTAGCACGCACCAATTCAACTAACCGCTCTGTTCCCAGGCGAAGCTGAGACCATCGAGGCGGTATGTATGTTGCAACAACTCGAGCACTTACAAACTTTTGTTTCTTTCGTACTTTGCGAGCTTCGAGGATTTTTTTGGGGCGAATAATTAGCGAAGTAAAGGCCAAAATTTCATCAGATGCATAACCCGGCAATTTTGCAAGCAGGAAACCAATTGCGCGAGCTATGGCAGACCCAAACAGTTGCAGCGCAATCCAAGGAAGCATCCACCATGAAGAATTTGCCAGCATCACATATGCCGCGTTGCGACGATCTAAAAGTAATGGGCGATGTAAGAAGGCACCTTCAACATCGATAGTGCGTCGCTCTGTTGCTGAAGCCTGTGCGTGAAATGCAACGGCACTTGTAGCGGCGATAACCGAGTGGCCTGCAGTACGTGCGCGCCATCCAAAGTCCACATCATCTCGAAAGAGTGAAAGATTATGGTCAAATCCACCAAGTTCTTCAAAAACATCACGGCGAATTAATGCACCTGCTGTACTCACAGACAAAACATCATGAATGCCATCGTGTTGACCTTGGTCATATTCAAATGGTTCAAGCCCGGTCCAGCGTGCACCATTTCCAGCAATACTTATTCCGGCTTCTAACAAGTGTGTTCGATCATGCCAACCCAATAATTTTGGGCCAACCATAACTACTTGTGGGCGATTATCAATCGCACTTAACAGCTCTGCGAGCGCAGTTGGTGCGGGTGCACAGTCATCATGAATTAACCAGAGCCATTCATGGTCGATCGCTTTTGGTAACTTCTCAACTGCAAGTGAAACCGCTTCACCAAAACCAGTCTCGCGGTCTGCAACAAAAAAAGGGATTCGCGCAGACTTTAACAACTTTGTTGAAGCATCTTGAGAACCAGTATCGACCGCAGTAATTAAATCTATCGGCCGGGTCTGTGAAGTAAGGGCGGCAACAACTTCAGGTAACCACAGTGCTCCGTTGTGAGAAACAAGAACTGCGGTTACTCGATGCTTATCTACATCGGCTAAGGAAGCCATATGTATGACTCGCTATCTCCTAAGAGATGCAAGAACCTTAAGCAGTGCGACGCTTTAAGCGACGGCGTTCGCGCTCTGATAATCCGCCCCAAATTCCGAAGCGTTCATCATGTGCAAGTGCGTATTCCAAACATTCTGCGCGAACATCACATGAAAGGCATACACGCTTTGCTTCGCGAGTTGATCCGCCTTTTTCTGGAAAAAACGCCTCTGGGTCAGTCTGAGCGCACAGTGCGCGCTCCTGCCAAGAGAGTTCCATGTTTTCGCCTGATGCGAGTGTGACTGTTGGTCCTGAAGCGGGGATTGGGGAGTTCTGGGCTGCGGGTTGAATCGGCATATCGTCGATGCTCCATTAGCTTTCGTTGTCTCATCCCTCTTGGAAAAGACTTTCTTAAGAGTGAATTACACGCTTGTAACTCGCCTATGTCAAGCCCAGAGTTGGCCTCTTACCTGACATTTAGGCGTAATCGGCTATGGAATGGTGAGAATTTCGCCATTCATAACAAAAGAAGAGGCTATTTTCGCGCCATTTTCGACTTCGGCACCTGCGGCAACAAATGAATCGATAATCACTGAATCTTGGCCAATCACACAATCTGCTTCAACAATCGAGCCTTGAATAACCGCCCCTGCCCCAACAGTTGAATTAGCACCAATACAACTACCGCCTGAAATTACCGCTGTGGGATCGATGGTTGAACCAGGCATAGCCAAGAAATCACCACTTCGTTGAACGATATCAACGGATGCCTTCAACAAAGCACGTGGGGTTCCGATGTCTAGCCAATAAGCATTCTCAACATATCCAAAAACTTTAGCTCCAGATGCAACTAATTCTGGAAAGGTTTCACGTTCAACAGAAACAACTGTGTTGAGTGGGATTGTTGAAATAACTCGAGGATTAAAGACATAACAACCAGCATTGATTTGATTAGTAACAGGGTTTTCCATTTTTTCTAAGAATGCCGTTACGCGCCCGTTACTGTCCGTTGGAACACAACCAAAGGCCCGAGCATCTTGCACTTGCGTTAAGTGCAGAGTTACATCCGCATCAAGTGCTTCATGTTGTCGGATCTGCTCCTCTAAATTGTGAGAGCTCATTACATCTCCGTTGAGAATTACAACTGATTCATTGGAATCCAGAAGTTGTGCTGCATTTCGAATTGCACCACCTGTTCCTAGTGGCTCCTTTTCAACTGCATATCTAATTTTTATGCCCCACTTCGAGCCATCACCAAAGTATGGAGTGAAAACTTCTGAAAGATATGAGGTAGCCAAGACAATTTCAGTTATGCCTGCTGCCTTTGCCATGGCAATTTGGTGTTCTGTTACAGGCACACCCGCAACAGTGAGCATTGGTTTGGGTGTGTTCTTAGTCAGTGGCATCAACCGTGTGCCAAATCCACCTACCAATAAGATCGCTACAGCCATTATTTAAGCCTTAATACGTTGCACAGCATCAGCAATTTGAGCATCGGTAGCTGTCATTGCAATTCGAATATGGCGTGCACCTTGGCTGCCGTAGAAAGAGCCTGGTGTTGCCAAGATTCCGCGATTTGCAAGCCATGCAACGCTTTCCCAAGAATCTTCATTGCGAGTACACCATAAATATAAACCTGCATTACTAAATTCGATGGCAAACCCTGCCGCTTCTAAGGCCGGGCGTAATGCATCCTTGCGTGCGTTGTAGCGGGCACGTTGCTCTGCAACATGTTTGTCATCAGATAGTGCAACAGTCATTGCTTTCTGCACAGGAAGAGGAACCATCATCCCGCCATGCTTTCTGATTTCACGTATTCTGGCGATTAATTCTGCATCACCGATCATGAAAGCTGCGCGATAACCAGCCATTGACGAACGCTTTGATAGCGAATGAATAGCCAAAACATTAGTGTTATTGCCGCCTGTGTGTGAGAGAACTGATACAGGTTGTGCTGTGTGTTCAAATTCTAAATAACATTCATCAGAAACCAACAGGGCGTTGTTGGCGCGCGACCAATCAATACAGGCTTTTATCTCTGCATCGCTGTGCACCCGACCTGTTGGATTAGATGGAGAGTTCAACCAGGCTAAATCAGCCGCTGGCCAGCTCTTCGCATCAATTGCAACTGGAATTGAATCAGCACCTGCCAGTACTGCACCTACGTGATAAGTCGGATAAGCAATTTCAGGAATCAACACTCTCTTCGATTCCAAAATAGTGGGAAGCCAGGCAACTAGCTCTTTGGAGCCAATTAATGGCAGAACATCAAAATCTCCAGTGGCACCTAAACGTTCTGTTGCCCACTTTTTAATTGCTAATCGAAGTTCAGGAGTTCCAGCTGTTACTGGGTAGCTTGGGGAATTTGATGCATCACGAAATACCTGTTGAATAAATTCTGGAGTCGGGTCAACGGGAGTTCCTTGAGAAAGATCAATAATCCCTTTTGGATGGGATCTAGCTGTATCTCCATATGGTGCGAGTGCATCCCAAGGAAAATCTGGGAGCTGGCCGCGCAATGCTTACTCGCTCTTTGGTGGAAGGGCGGTAACAGAGGCGTGGTCTGTGCCTGTTGGGCCAACCTTGCTTGCTCCGCCTGGCGAACCAATTTCAATGAAGAACTCTGTGTTGGCCTTGCTGAAATCTTTCCACTGCCCAGGGACATCATCTTCGTAATAAATTGCCTCGACCGGACACACTGGCTCGCAAGCACCGCAATCAACGCACTCATCAGGCTGGATGTAGAGCATGCGTCCACCTTCATAAATGCAGTCCACAGGGCATTCTTCGATGCAGGATTTGTCCTTTACATCTACGCAAGGTTCAGCGATCACATACGTCACGAGCTGCCTCCAAAAGTCGAGCGAGTTGCTTACCGGCGAATTCTAACTCCTACTTCGCCCAGTGCGCGATATTTGCTGCATCGGTTTATCGTTCTACTATGCCAACCGAGCTAGAAAGCACCTTCGCCTCTTTAATCGGCAAAAGGGTCAGCATTCGGCTCCATGATCCTGAGGGCGGATTCCGAGACATCGTCGGTCATTTGGAGACTCCTTTCACCCTGCGAAATCGTCATGAGAAGGTAATCGAATTTTCTCATGAACAGATCTTCATTTGGCGTGAGGTTATTGAGCGAACATGAAGTTATACGATACAAAGTCACGTGAACTGAAGGAGACGGCCAGCGTTAATGGCCACCTTTCGATGTATTGCTGTGGCCCTACGGTCTATCGCGATGCACATGTTGGCAATCTTCGAACATTTATGTTGGCCGATTTGATATCCCGAGTTGTTGCACTCTCTGGGGTCAAGGTCACGTTGATTCAAAACATCACAGATGTTGGTCATATGTCAGAAGACTTCGCGGAAAATGACAAGATTCTATCTCAAGCAACTTTAGAGAAAGTTAGCCCTCTTGAGATTGCAAGAAAATACGAAGAAAAGTTTCATCAAGATTTATCTCTTTTAAACATTCGCGCTGCAAATGCCTATCCGCGAGCCAGT
>CANHFN010000020.1 GCA_947459935.1 Actinomycetota bacterium | reverse complement strand
GCCGAAATTGCAGATCGATTTGGCTCTCAAGTTTTGGTGATTTCAGTTGATGCACGTCGGGCCAACACTGAATCAGGATTTGAAGTTACAACTCATGGTGGTCGAGAAAGTGCTGGATTGGATGCTCTGGCATGGGTGGAAAAAGCGTGCGCCTTAGGAGTTGGCGAAATCTTGCTCAACTCTATGGATGCAGATGGCACACGGGCTGGTTATGACATCGGCATGATCACAGCAGTTCGAGCCGTCTCAAAGGTTCCTTTAATTGCGAGTGGGGGTGCGGGAAGTCTTGAAGATTTCGCTGCCGCCCTCGATGCTGGGGCCGATGCCTTACTTGCAGCAAGTGTCTTTCATTTCGGTATTCACCGCATTGGTGATGTGAAGTCATACCTAGGTAAACACAATTATCCAGTGCGCGCCGTTGCTGCTCGTTAAGGCAGAATAAGCACATGACGACAATTGATCCTCAGGTGGAGGCGCTGCTCAAGGATCCGGCGGCATTGATTCCAGCAATTGTCCAGGATATTTCAAGTAATGAAGTGCTCATGCTTGCCTATATGAACTCAGAATCCTTGTCGCTCACCCTTTCAACTGGCAAAGCTACATATTGGAGTCGAAGTCGTAATGAACTGTGGGTAAAAGGTGCAACCTCTGGACATTTCCAGCAGGTGCATTCAGTAACTTTAGATTGTGACGCAGATGCACTACTTATAAAGGTTACGCAGACAGGCGTTGCATGCCACACGGGGGATCGCACCTGCTTTCATACTCCACTTGAGTTTGGCAAATAAATGAATCTTGATGAGTTTCGTTCCTACGCAAAGATCTCCAATGTCATTCCTGTTTCGAGGAGACTTTTGGCAGATGGTGAGACTCCTCTAGGTCTTTATAGAAAATTAGCCAAGAGTGCTGACAATACATTTCTACTTGAATCAGCTGAGCATGGCGGCACTTGGTCACGTTATTCATTCATTGGAGTGAGAAGTGAAGCGACGCTGAGTGAAAAAGATGGGGTTGCTTATTGGCAAGGAACTGCTCCTGCTGGTGCGCCAACTGGTATTGATCCACTGGAAGCGTTGCGCTTGTCTGCTTCACATTTGAAGTCGCCCAAAATTGCAGGTCTGCCGCCCTTAACTGGCGGCTTAGTTGGATTTATGGGTTATGACGTTGTCCGTCGCCTGGAACGTTTACCAGAGTTAACAACAAAAGACATCCCATTGCCCGAACTTTCATTTATGTTAACCAGTGATTTAGCGGTGTTGGATCACAGCGATGGAACTATCACTTTGATTGCAAATGCCATTAATTGGGATGGCAGCGATGATCGCATTGATGAGGCATATCAATCTTGTCTCCAACGCTTAGATCGCATGCAAGCCGATCTTGCAACACCTTTATCTGGTGAGGCAACAGCGATTCCTGATTTCTCATTGCCTGATTACGTAGGCAATATTTCTGGTGAGCAATTCAAGGAGAACATTTTGAAGGTTAAGGAGGAAATCCTTGCCGGTGAAGCTTTTCAAGTTGTTCTCTCGCAACGTTTTGCGATGCCATGTCAGGCAGATGCGATAGATGTTTATCGGATGTTGCGTCTAAACAATCCTTCGCCATACATGTATTTGTTCCGCTTCACAGATGGCATAGAAATCGTAGGTTCTAGCCCTGAAGCATTGGTGAAAGTCAATCAAGAAGATGTCATGATCCATCCGATTGCAGGTACCCGTAAGCGCTCATCTAATCCAGAAGAGGATCATCGATTGGGCGAAGAACTACTTGCTGATCCAAAGGAGAGAGCAGAGCATTTAATGTTGGTTGATTTAGGTCGAAATGACTTAGGTCGAGTGTGTGCGCCAGGTTCAGTTGAAGTAGTTGATTTCATGCATATTGAGAGATATTCACATGTGATGCATATCGTTTCGACAGTTGTTGGAAAACTTGCCAAGAAAGCAACACCAGTTGACGCACTCTTTTCAGTATTCCCTGCAGGAACTTTGTCAGGTGCGCCAAAGCCTCGCGCTATGGAAATTATTGAAGAGTTAGAAACCACCCGCCGTGGCCTTTACGGCGGCATTGTGGGTTACATTGATTTCGCAGGCAACATCGATACCTGTATTGCTATTCGCACAGCGCTGTTGTTTCAGGGGACCGCCTATGTGCAAGCTGGTGCCGGAGTTGTTGCAGACTCAGATCCTGAATCAGAAAATCAAGAGTGTCGCAATAAGGCTGCTGCAGTTCTAACAGCGGTGCATGCAGCAAATCGCTTAGGACACAACCATGAGTGATTTGTTACCTATTGGCATTTCCGCGTTTTTTGTCATTGTGATTGTTTTACTCATTACAAGAAAGTTCAAGATTTCATCTCGTTATGAACGCGCACCACGTGAGCTCAACTTATGGTCAGCACTTGATAAGGGGATAGACCCGACAGAGGATCAAAAACTGTGAGCGTATTAGATTCGATCATTGAAGGTGTTCGTGAGGATCTAGCAGCAAGACGCTTGCCCATGTCCCAACTACTTGAGGCACTTGAGATTGCTCCACCAGTCAGGGATTGCTTAGCAACATTGTTGACAGAGGATATTTCTGTGATCGCAGAAGTTAAAAGATCTTCGCCAAGCAAGGGTGCTCTTGCACCGATTACAGACCCTGCCGGACTTGCAGCAAGTTATGCCGAAGCAGGAGCAGCAGTGATAAGTGTTTTGACTGAGCAACGTAGATTTGGCGGAACTTTGGCAGATCTTGATTTAGTGAGAAGTTCAGTCGAGCTGCCGATATTGCGAAAAGATTTCATGATTGATGAGTACCAGTTTTATGAAGCTAGAGCACACGGAGCTGATGTGATTCTGTTGATTGTGGCAGCACTTAGTAAAAATCAACTAGAGGACTATTTTCATCTGTCGAAAGAACTAGGCATGAGAGCTCTCATTGAAGTTCACACTCCAAGTGAATTAGAAAGTGCACTCTCAATATCACCTGAGATAGTTGGTGTGAATTCTCGCAATTTGAAAACACTTGAAGTAGATACACAAGCGTTTGCACAGATAATTCCACAGATTCCTTTAACTATTGCACGAGTTGCAGAATCCGGAATCTCTTTACGGTCAGATGTTGAGTTTGCCCATGAACATGGAGCAACAGCGATACTGGTGGGAGAGGCTTTAGTCCGCTCAGGAAATCCAAATGTTGCGATGGGACAGTTGCTCGGTAGGCTTGCCCAATGATTATTGATGGACACTTTGGCGAGTATGGCGGGCGTTTTGTGCCCGAAGCTCTCATTGGCGCCCTCGAAGAGTTAGAGGCAGCCCACAAAGCTTCCCAAGAAGATCCATCATTTATCGCAGAACTCACAGAACTTCACCGAACCTATACGGGTCGCCCAAGCATCATCACAGAAGCTAAGAGATTTGGTGAGCACGCAGGTGGTGCACGAATATTCCTCAAGCGTGAAGATTTAAATCACACTGGAAGCCACAAAATCAACAATGTTTTAGGTCAAGCACTTTTAACTAAGCGGATGGGCAAAAAGCGAATCATCGCGGAAACTGGTGCTGGCCAGCATGGAGTTGCATCTGCAACAGCGGCTGCATTGATGGGCCTTGAGTGCGTTGTGTATATGGGCGAAGAAGACACTCGTCGCCAAGCATTAAATGTTGCACGAATGAAGTTACTTGGCGCAGAAGTAGTGCCCGTTACATCTGGTTCAAAAACACTAAAGGATGCGATTAACGAAGCAATGCGTGACTGGGTGACTAACGTCGCCGATACTCATTACATGCTTGGAACAGTTGCAGGTCCACATCCCTTCCCAACAATGGTTCGTGATTTTCATAAAATCATTGGGATCGAAGCACGGGAACAAATGTTGACACTTACGGGCAAACTTCCTGACGCAGTTCTTGCCTGTGTTGGTGGTGGATCTAATGCAATCGGAATCTTTAATGCTTTTATCCCTGATGCAAATGTGAGATTAATCGGATTAGAAGCAGGGGGAGATGGTGTTGAAACCGGACGCCATGCAGCAACAATTACTGGTGGATCTCCAGGTGTTTTACATGGAACTCGTTCCTATGTTTTACAGGATGACAACGGTCAGACAATAGAGTCACATTCAATTTCAGCAGGCCTTGATTATCCTGGCGTTGGTCCTGAACATGCCTATCTCCATGACATTGGTCGAGCTGAGTACCGTGCAATCAACGATGATGCGGCAATGGCTGCTTTTGAGTTGCTCTGCAAGACTGAAGGAATCATTCCTGCAATTGAAACTGCGCATGCATTGGCAGGGGCACTTGTTATTGGCAAAGAAATTGGACCAGATGCAAATCTTTTGATTAATTTGTCTGGTCGTGGAGATAAAGATGTTCAAACCGCTGCGGAATACTTTGGAATCCCACTGTAATGACGCAACTAGATCAAGTAATGGCAAAGGTGCGCCAAGAAAATCGCGCAGCCCTCATTGCCTACATCCCTGCAGGCTTTCCTTCGCAGGAAGGATGTGCCAAAGCAATACGAGTCTTGGCAGATGCTGGGGTTGATGCGATTGAAATTGGTTTTCCATACAGCGATCCGGTGATGGATGGACCTGTCATTCAAGAGGCGGCTGATATTTCCATAAAGGCGGGAACTAAAGCAGCAGATGTTTTTGCAGCGCTCAAGGTCGCATCCGATACTGGAGTTGCTGCAGTAGTTATGACGTATTGGAATCCGATAGCTAAATATGGTGTTGAAAAGTTTGCTCAGTCGATTGCCGACAATGGGGGCTCAGGTGTGATTACCCCTGATCTAACAATTGAAGAGTCTGATGAATGGATTGCAGCTACAGGTAAGAGCGGAATAAATCCTATTTATGTGGTGGCACCAAGTACTAGCAATGAACGTTTGAAGAATGTAACAGCCAAAACAGGTGGCTTTGTTTATGCAGCAAGCATGATGGGTGTAACAGGGAGCAGGGACGCGGTTTCTTCAACTGCCAGTGAGCTAGTTTCACGTGTCCGCACAGTCACAGAACTTCCAATCTCTGTGGGCCTTGGTGTTTCAACTCGTGAACAGGCCAAGTCATTAGCGGCGTACGCAGATGGAGTAATTGTTGGCTCAGCCTTTATTAAGTTATTGCTAGATGCGCCATCAGAGCAAGCAGGGCTAGATGCCATATCTGATTTAGCGAAAGAGTTAGCGTTGGGAGTTCGTGAGGGACGATGAGAAAACTAAATACCCGTTTTCAGCCAGTTATCACTTTATTGGCCCGACTCACTTTAGGGGGAGTCTTACTTGTTGCTGGTGGGTTAAAAGTCTTTAAGCCAACTGAATCAGCAAATGCAGTTGCCGCCTATAAATTGTTGCCAACTGATCTAGCTCACCTCATTGGATATGCCTTGCCGTGGCTTGAAGTGGCAATCGGACTTCTTTTGATTCTTGGTTTCATGGTTCGCCCGGCAGCAGTTCTCAGTGGTTTGATTATGGTTGTCTTTATCGGTGCCATCGCCTCAGTTTGGGCTCGGGGAATGTTGATTGACTGCGGCTGCTTTGGTGGCGGCGGGGAGATCGATCCATCATTGGCTTCTGAGGTCCGAATGAACTATTTCATTGAAATCATGCGCGATTTAGGTTTGGCCCTTGCCGCCCTTTATCTATACTTTTTCCCGTATGGAAAGTTGTCCATTGAAAAAGCAGCACCTTCGACAAAGGAGTAAGAATGGCTAAGCAACAAGTCAAGAGCGGTGACAACGTAACTCGCTGGATCGTAATTGCGATGGTTTTGTTGGTTGTTGCAACAGGTGTCTTTTTTTCAATGATGAGTCAAAATGATAAGGAAAATGCCTCACTTGCTGCCTTAGGTGGCATGAAGTTGAAGCCTGCTGTCACTTCAACAGTTGATCCAGATAATGGTTCAGCGATTGTATTTAACGCTGGCTTACCTAAGGTAATTGATATTTGGGAAGATCCACAGTGTCCAGTGTGTAAAAACTTCGAAGATGCGTTTGGTGAGTATATCGATACTTTAGTTCGCGAAAAGAAGGCAACTGTACGATTCCACGTACTTTCATTCTTGGGTGATGAATCTGTGCGAGCTGCTAATGCATCATTCTGTGCTGCAGATGAGGGCCAGTATCTTGATTTCCATAAAGCACTCTATGCAGTTCAGTCTCCTCTTGAAAACTCTGGCTTCTGGAGTAATGAAACGTTAATTAAAATTGGTGAAAAGATCGGTATTAACTCCGAAAAATTCACCAAGTGCGTTAATGATGGAGAAAAGGTTGATGTAGTTAAAGCTAACTACGATTCAATGTCTAAGTTTGGCGTTCAGGGGACACCAACTGTCTTCATTAATGGAAAACTCTGGGAGCGCACTAGCCCGAACTTTGATCTAGGTGAGTTCAGCGCAGCTGTAGAGGCGAACTAAGCTTTGTTGCTCGCCTTTCCAACGCCAAGTGAATCGGCGTTTGGGGTTGGTCCTGTAACAATTCACTACTACGCACTGTGCATCATCACGGGAATAGCAGTAGCGATTTGGTTGGGCGATAGAAGGTTTCGTGCAGCAACCCCACTTGGCAGGGGCGTGGTTTCTGAAGTTGCAATCACTGCTGTCCCAGCTGGTGTCATTGGTGGGCGCATCTATCATGTAATTTCCTCACCTGCTGAATACTTTGGTTCAAATGGAAACCCATTAGATGCACTAAAGATTTGGCAAGGTGGTTTAGGAATTTGGGGCGCAATCTCTCTGGGAATCTTGGGTGCTTACATTCGATATCGAATGCTGGCAAAACAAGTGGAATTGCCACCTTTTTCCGTGTTCATTGATGCCTTAGCACCTGGAATTTTGTTTGCCCAAGCAATAGGAAGATTTGGGAATTGGTTTAATGGTGAATTATTTGGACGACCACTGGATGCATGGTGGGCGTTAGAAGTTCCAGCTAGATATCGCCCCGCTGGTTACAGCCAATTTGAAACATTTCATCCGACATTTTTGTATGAAGCAATCTGGTGTGTTGTTGTGGCAGTTGTTTTGATCAGATTTGGCAAAAGGCTAAAATCTGGACAGGTATTTGCGGCATACGTATTCTCGTATTGCTTAGGCAGATTCTTCATAGAACTCATCCGCATAGATTCTGCTAACACGATCGCTGGTTTACGTGTGAATGTGTGGGTTAGCGTGATCGTTGGCATTGGCGCAGCGCTTGTTTTCGCTCGTGGCTCAAGAAAGAATGCATAGCTTTCAGGTAGGCTAAGCAAATGGCACTTGAAGAGGTTTACAAGCGCAACCTGGAACATCGGACACACCGAGCGGGTTGGTTGCGTGCTGCAGTCTTGGGTGCCAATGATGGATTGGTTTCTACCGCCTCATTGATGGTGGGTGTGGCAGCGGCAGGTAAAAATGATTTTCTTGTAACGGCCGGCATCGCAGGAATTACTGCAGGTGCTATGTCTATGGCTGTTGGTGAATACGTTTCAGTACGTTCACAAAATGATGTTGAAGCATCTGATCGCCTCTTAGAAATTGAACATCTCGCGGCAGATCCAGATGGTGAACTTCAAGAGCTCCAACATATTTATATCAATCGTGGCCTGACTCCTGCACTTGCTTTACAAGTTGCACTAGAGATGCACCGCAAAGATCCATTGGAAGCACATTTGCGGGATGAGCTTGGCCAGTTTCCGCACACTAAGGCCAGACCAGTTCAGGCTGCTATTGCTTCAGCAATCGCATTCACAACAGGCGGCTTGATTCCATTTGCTGGCGCCTTTGCACCAACCTTGGATACCAAAGCGTGGAGCATTGTGGCCTTTACGTTAGGCGGCTTGATACTGACTGGCCTGATCAGCGCCAAGATTTCTGGATCAAAAGTTCTGGCACCGACCGTTCGTGTCTTGATTGGTGGTTGCTTGGGTATGGCAATTACCGCTGGAATTGGGCAACTCGCCAATATTTCCGGCATCTAATTAGCCCATTCTGAGCCTTCCCTTTACCTTACTTATTGCTACGCTTTCGCACTAAGCACGCCCGGGCCAAGGATGTCCCTTCACACTCAGGATCATCCCGTAGGAGCATCGCGCATGGCACTTGCATCCAACTATCCACAAGCACAAGGGCTCTATAACCCTGCCCAAGAACATGATGCTTGCGGAGTTGCGATGGTTGCCACCCTTAACAAAATTCCAACGCATGAAATTGTTGCCAAAGCATTGACCGCTCTTCGCAACATGGAACACCGTGGGGCATCAGGTGCTGAACCCGATAGTGGTGATGGTGCAGGAATCTTGATTCGCATTCCAGATGCCTATTTCCAGGCTGTTGTTGATTTCAAACTTCCAGCAGCCAATGCCTATGCAACAGGTATTGCATTTGTGGCTCAAGGGGCAGATGTAAAGAGCGATATCGCAAAAATAGCTGAACAAGAGGGATTAGTTGTTCTCGGCTGGCGCGAAGTTCCGATTAATTCCAGTTCATTAGGCAAGACCGCTCTTTCAGTGATGCCTGACTTTCAACAATTATTTATTGCTGGCAAGAATGGCGAGACAGGGATCGCATTAGATCGCCTGGCGTTTTGTTTGCGAAAGCGCGCTGAGCACGCACTTGATCTGTATTTCCCGTCCTTGTCCTCGCAAACAATTGTGTATAAGGGAATGCTTACAACGGGTCAGTTAGAGGAGTTTTTCCCTGAACTCTCTGATGAGCGGGTAGTTTCACCATTAGCATTAGTTCACTCTCGCTTTTCAACCAACACATTCCCTTCCTGGCCTCTTGCTCACCCTTATCGTTTTATTGCTCACAACGGTGAAATCAATACAGTCAAGGGAAATCGCAATTGGATGCGCGCACGCGAATCTTTACTGGCAAGCGATGTTATTCCTGGAGACTTGAAACGTTTATTCCCAATTGTGGAGATGTCAGGCTCAGACTCTGCATCTTTTGATGAAGTTCTAGAACTTTTGTATTTAGGTGGACGATCACTTCCGCACGCAGTCTTAATGATGATTCCTGAAGCTTGGGAAAACCATGCATCAATGCCTCAGAATCGCAGAGACTTCTATGCATTCCATGCTTCAATGATGGAGCCATGGGATGGTCCAGCATGTGTGACCTTTACCGATGGCCATCAAGTAGGCGCGGTGTTGGACCGTAACGGTCTGCGCCCTTCCAGATACTGGGTTACAAAAGATGGACTTGTAGTTCTTGCATCTGAAGTTGGAGTGCTAGATATTCCAGCTGAAAACATTGAACGCAAAGGTCGCTTGCAGCCTGGAAAAATGTTCTTAGTTGATATTGAAGCGGGCCGCATTATTGAAGATGGCGAAATCAAAGATGAACTGGCTAATGCAGCCCCTTATAAAGACTGGCTGCATGCCGGAATGGTAAAGCTCAGCGACCTTCCATCTCGCGAGCACATCGTCTATCCACACTCATCTGTTGTTCGACGCCAGCGCGCATTTGGATATACAGAAGAAGAACTTCGCATTCTTGTTACACCAATGGCTAAGAGCGGCATGGAAGCACTTGGCTCAATGGGAACAGATACACCTATTGCAGCATTATCAGAGAAGCCACGTTTAATTTTTGATTATTTCTCGCAACTATTTGCACAGGTAACAAACCCTCCATTGGATGCAATTCGCGAAGAACTTGTAACAAGTCTTGGTACCTCAATGGGGCCAGAACATAACTTGCTTGATCCAGGTCCTAGCAGTTGTCGCCAGATCTCATTAGCTTTTCCGGTAATTGATAATGATGAGCTCGCGAAAATCATTCACGTGAATGCCGATGGAGATTATCCAGGACTTAGCGCGCATGTGATTCGAGGTTTATTCAGTATTGCCGATGGGGGAGAATCATTACGAGATCGCCTCAATGAGATTAAGGCAGAAGTTTCACAAGCAATCAATGATGGTGCGCGCATTATTGTTTTATCTGATCGTGATGGTGATGCGGAAAACGCTCCAATTCCTTCACTTCTTCTTACATCTGCGGTGCACCATCACTTGATCCGTGAAAAAACTCGTACCAAAGTTGGACTTGTTGTTGAAGCAGGTGATGTGCGAGAGGTTCACCATGTTGCACTTCTTATTGGTTACGGCGCAGCGTGTGTTAATCCATACCTAGCCATGGAATCGGCAGAAGATTTAGTGCTCCAAGGTGTTATATCTGGCATTACTCCAGAAAAAGCTGTGAAGAATCTGATCAAGAGTCTTGGCAAGGGCGTGCTTAAGGTGATGTCCAAGATGGGTATCAGCACAATCGCTTCATACACGGGAGCTCAAGTTTTCGAAGCTATTGGTCTCTCTCAAGAAGTTGTAGATGAATACTTCGTTGGAACGACTTCTCGTCTTGGTGGTGTTTCACTAGACATCATTGCTCAAGAAACAATTGCTCGCCACCACGTTGCATATCCGCCAGGGGGAGAAGTTCCTGGGACAAAGCGCCTTCCTATTGGCGGGGAGTATCAGTGGCGCCGCGAAGGTGAGCCTCACTTGTTTGATCCCCAAACTGTTTTTACTTTGCAGCATTCAACCCGCAATAAGCGTTATGACATTTTCAAGCGTTACACCGATCGTGTCAATGAACAAAGCACGCGTTTGATGACTCTTCGCGGGTTATTCCAATTCAAAGATGGTGTTAACCCGCCTATTTCAATTGATGAAGTTGAATCTATTAGCGAGATCATTAAGCGTTTTTCTACAGGTGCCATGTCCTATGGATCTGTTT
>CANHFN010000019.1 GCA_947459935.1 Actinomycetota bacterium | reverse complement strand
ATGCTGCTCATATTGATAAAAAGGCAGAAAAACTCATTTCTGAGCTACAAGAGATCATCACCGAGGTGCGTCGTTTCCGCAATGATCAAGGGATTAAAACTTCGCTCAAGATTCCTGGCCGCATTCTGGCAACGGGAGATATCGCACAATATGCCTCAGCCGTGGCATTTGTTGTTCGAATGGAACTTACAGAGATAACACCGAGTGCAAAGTGTGAAGCAGCTGGAGTTACTATCGAATTTGATTTAACTGGCTCAATTGATGTGGCAGCAGAGCGCGCTCGACTTGAAAAGGACTTAGCTACGGCTCAAAAGGACAAGCAAACTGCTGAAGTGAAGTTAAATAACCAAGGTTTCATGGCTAAAGCACCAGCAGAAGTTGTTGTTGAAATTCGCGAGCGTCTTGAAAAGACAACTGCAGATATCGAACGCGTATCTGCAGCTTTAGCAGCATTGCCACAATCATGATGATTTCACCGGATGATCAAGAAAGAGTTGATGCCATTGAGCAGGCGTTACTTGCACGTTGGCCTGAAACTCGTATTGCTCCAACAACAGAGCGCATTGCTGCACTCGTTGATCTCTTAGGTTCGCCTCAGTTAACGTATCCAACGATTCACATCGGTGGAACAAATGGCAAGACAACAACTACACGAATGATTGATTCGTTGTTATTTGCACATGGACTTCGTACTGGGCGCTTTACAAGTCCGCACCTAGAAACGTACCGAGAGCGCATCGCAATAAACGGTGAACCAATTGATCCCAAGGAATTAATCTTTTCTTACAACGATATTGCTGCTTATCTCGATTTAGTCGATACAAAGTTCGAGCATCCCATCTCATTCTTTGAGGCGATCACCGCGTTAGCTTTTGCCGCTTTTGCAGAACACCCAGTCGATGTTGGAGTAATCGAAGTTGGTATGGGCGGGCAATGGGATGCAACCAACGTTGTTGATGCTGACGTTTCAGTAATCATGCCTATTGGTTTTGATCATATGGAGTACTTGGGTAACACATTGCACGAAATTGCCTCCACTAAGGCCGGAATTATTAAAGAAGGCGGCTTTGTAGTCCTGGCCCAGCAAGAGCATGAGGCGGCAAAAGAGTTAATCCGAAAAGCCGCTGAAGTAGGCGCAAATGTTGTTCGTGAAGGCATTGAGTACTCAGTTGCTTCCCGTGCAGTTGCCGTCGGGGGACAGTTATTAACAATTCAAGGTATTCACGATACGTACGATGAAATCTTCCTGCCATTGCATGGTCGCCACCAAGCAGCAAATGCGGCCTCAGCACTTGTTGCAGTTGAAGCCTTCTTTGGAGATCAACCTTTAGATATTGAAGCGGTTCGTGCTGGCTTTGCCGCTGTCACATCCCCTGGGCGATGCGAAATTGTTCATCGTGAACCTACTGTCATCCTCGATGCGGCACATAACCCACATGGGGCAAAAGCGCTGGCCGACACCTTGCTTAACGAATTCAACTTTGATGAAATCATCGCTGTCGTCGGGGTGTTTGGGGACAAAGATGCAACTGGAATATTTCAAGAACTAGAACAGATCGTTGACCATGTGATTGTTACTCAAAGCTCATCATCAAGAGCCATGCCATCTTCAGAACTAGAAAAGATTGCCTCAAAGATTTTTGGAGCTGATCGTGTGTTTGAAATTTCAGATTTAGCAACGGCTTTGGATAGAGCGGTTGGCGATGCTGTGCGACCATTGAGTGAAGACACAGTTGGAATAATTGTTACCGGTTCTGTCGTCACAGTTGGTGAAGCTCGAACATATCTACGGAAGAAGTTTTCTCAATGAAAATTCTTGGGGCTTCAGTTTTGATTGCTGAGAGCATGACTATGGGTTTTGCGATACTTATTGCGATGAAAGACCAATCCCAGGCCGCAATCATTTATGGCTGTGTTGTTTCATTCCTGTTGTTTGTGGCAGCAGCTCTGGTGCGCCGGCCCGGCGGATTTGTCTTTGGATCTTTGATGCAAATTGCGATGATTGCCTTCGGTTTCATCGAGCCTTCGTTCTTCATCATTGGGGTGGTCTTGATTGGTCTCTGGGTGGCAGCCATCGTTGTGGGCCGTAAGGGTGAGGCCGCTCGCGCTGCCTTGCTGGCTGCGGGTCCTAAAAAACCCTAATAGACTGAGCGGGTGAATACAGAAAAGACACTTATCCTCGTTAAGCCCGATGGCGTTGCCCGCGGTTTAGTTGGCGAGGTTATTTCGCGTATTGAAACAAAAGGGTATGCAATTGATTCTTTGCGCATGCTCCAAGCGGATCGTGCATTACTAGAAAAGCATTACGCCGAACATATTGGTAAACCATTTTATGAACCATTAGTTGAGTTCATGATGTCAGGACCCATCGTTGCGATCGTTGCATCTGGCAATCGAGTGGTTGAAGGATTCCGGTCATTAGCTGGAGTAACAGATCCAACTGTTGCAGCACCTGGAACTATTCGTGGCGATCTAGCACGCGATCAAGGAACAAAAGTTGTGCAAAATATTGTTCATGGCTCTGATTCACCAGAATCAGCTGCACGTGAAATTGAAATTTTCTTCCCAAGCAAGTAATCCCCGCAATTAGTACAAGGAGTAAAGATGTCACAAGGTAGCAGAATGTCTTTCATTGGCCGCGACATGGCCATTGACCTCGGAACTGCAAACACGCTTGTTTACGTGCGTGGGCGTGGCATTGTTTTAGATGAGCCATCTGTTGTTGCGATCAATCGCGATACTGGTGGAATTTTAGCTGTTGGCCTTGAAGCTAAGAAAATGATCGGTCGTACTCCTGGCAACATTGTTGCAATCCGTCCACTTAAGGATGGTGTTATCGCAGACTTTGATACAACTGAGCGCATGTTGCGCTACTTCATCCAAAAAGTGCACCGTCGTCGTTACTTGGCAAAGCCAAGAATCGTCGTGTGTGTTCCATCAGGCATCACAGGTGTTGAGCAGCGCGCAGTTAAAGATGCAGGTTATGCAGCTGGTGCACGTAAGGTTTACATCATTGAAGAGCCAATGGCTGCGGCAATTGGTGCGGGACTTCCAATTCATGAGCCAACGGGCAACATGGTTGTAGATATCGGTGGCGGTACGACTGAGGTTGCAGTTATTTCTTTAGGCGGAATTGTGACTACGGGATCAATTCGAGTTGGTGGAGATGCGCTAGATCAAGCGATTATCAACTGGATTAAGCGCGAATACTCCTTACTTTTGGGAGAGCGCACAGCAGAAGAAATCAAAAAGCGCATCGGATCTGCTTATCACTTTGCAGATGAACCTGATGCTGAAATTCCAGGTCGCGATTTAGCAACAGGTCTTCCAAAGACAATCGTTGTTTCTGCTGCTGAAATTCGCAAGGCACTTGAAGAGCCAGTAAATGCAATTGTGAATGCAGTGAAGAACACTTTGGATAAGACACCACCAGAGCTTGCATCAGATTTAATGGATCGTGGAATTGTTCTCACAGGCGGCGGAGCACTTCTCTTGGGCCTTGATGAACGTCTTCGTAAAGAGACTGGACTTCCAATTCACGTGGCAGATGATCCGCTACGTGCTGTTGTTATCGGTACCGGAAAGTGCATTGAAGAGTTTGAAGCACTTGAGAAGGTTCTAATCTCCGAGCCTCGTCGATAAGGTCTTTCGTAAATGCGTAACGGAGGACGCGCACGGTTGTTATTGGTGACTTTGATTGTCACTTCCTTGTTCCTGATAACTCTGGACCTGCGCGGCGTAAAGGTGATTGACGGCTTCAAGCAAGGTACACAGACCGTTTTGTCACCCTTTCAGCGAGCAGGTAGCACTGTATTAACGCCGGTAAAGAACTTCTTTTCAGATGTTACTCATTTAGGCCGAACCCGTAATCAAATTGAGAAACTTGAAGCAGAGAATGCGAAGTTAACGTCCGAACTGATAAATCGTAAAAATGCCGATGCACAACTAGAGCAGCTTAAAGATATTTTGGATTTAGCTGGAACGGCTGGATACAAGATTGTTAACGCCAGAGTAATTAGTCATGGCTCAAGTCAATCCTTCTCGCAAACAGTAACGATCGATATTGGAAGTAATGCTGGCATTAAAAAGAATATGACCGTCTTATCTCAATATGGAATTGCCGGTGTTGTGAAAGATGTCTATCCAAACTCAGCACTAATTCAATTGGCAAGTGATCCAAGTTTTAGGATTGGTGCAAGAATTGCAGGCACGCAGCAGATAGGAATTCTTACAGGACGTGGAACCCAGTCTGCGAGCCTGCAGTTATTGGATAATTCGACAAACGTTAAAGTAGGCGACATTTTGCTTTCTCGCGGCAGTATCGCCAATCGCCCCTTTGTTCCGGGTGTTCCATTGGGTTATGTGACAAGTGTTGATAATTCAGCGGGGGCAATTGCCCAGACTGCAACTATTCGTTACTACACAAATTTTTCCACACTAGGTGTGGTTGCAATTGTTATCAGTGCTTCTCGTTCAAACCCAGGAGATGCACTAGTTCCAGTCAAGCCAAGTGTTACACCAATTCCGACTGTGACGGTTTTTGTAACTCCATCACCATCACCTACTGAGTAAACGCCATGTCCATCCGTCAAATATCAGTGGCCACCTCCATCCTCTTGATGGTTTTTGTGATTCAGGAGTCGGTTGTCTCTCAGTTTCGCTTACCTGGCGGTGGCTTTTCCATATTGATGATTTTTGCATTGACCTGGGCAGTCTTGAGTGAAACAGAAGTTGCAGCCGTCATTGGTTTCGCAGCTGGATTCTTAATGGATTTATCCCAGAGCGCTGCTGGTCCATTTGGTCAGTGGACTCTGATTTTGTTGCTTGCCGGCTATTCAATTTCCTACATTGGTTTTGGTGACGACAACGTTCAGGCAAATGCCATAGGAATTATCTTCTTTGTAGTCATCGCAAATCTCTTAGTCGAAATTGCTTATTTGGTGATTGGTGCACTTCTTGGTGTTTCATCAGGTTCATTTGTTCAGGTTCTTATCACCTTATCGGGAATGAGCATTTGGGCACTTCTGATTTCTCCACTTCTGCTCCCTGTATTTACTCGACTACACGCCATGATCTTTGATTCGCGGTCAGCACTATGAACAACAAATCACGTCTTTCCTTACTAGTTGTTCAGATACTTATTGTTTCTTTAATGACAGCATTATTTGGACGCCTCTTTTATCTACAAGTTGCTGCAGGTCCTAAGTATCGCGAAGCAGCGCTAAGTATCCAAAGCCGAGATGTGGTTGCTCCAGCAACACGCGGTCTAATCGTTGATGGCTACGGGGTCCCTTTAGCTATGAATAAAGCAGGCTTGGCCATCACAATTGATCGAATTGCAATTGATAAGTTAGAGGATAAAGGCGTTGGCGTGATGAAGCGCTTAGCGGCCTTGTTAAATCTCAAGTATGAAGATGTTTATCAAAACACTCGCTTGTGTGGTGAACTTCCCAAGGGAAAGAAAGCTGGATGTTGGCAAGGGTCTAGATATCAACCGATTCCGATTACAAAATCTGCAGACCCAGATATCGCACTACAAATCGTTGAACGTTCTGATGCATTTCCAGGCGTTGATGCGCAACCGGTTGCAATTAGAAATTACCCAAGTTATTTGAACGTAAATGCTGCTCACGTCCTGGGATATGTGGGTCCACTGACGGAATCTGATTTATTAGAATCAAACGGCAAGCAGTACTTCCGAAGTGAAACGATCGGTAAAACTGGGCTTGAAATTCAATACGACTCTTTCCTTCGTGGTGAGCCAGGTATTCGCACAGTTATTGTTGATCGAAAAGAATCCATTACACGTGAGAGCCAAAATACAAAACCAATTCCAGGTGATCACCTAGTAACAAGTTTGGATGTTCGCTTGCAAGCTGCCACAGAAAAAGCTCTAAAGGATGCAGTTCTACGTGGTCGTGCAAATGGATACAGATCTGATTCAGGAGCAGCCATTGTTATGGATGTTAAGACTGGACAAATTCTTGCTCTTGCTTCATATCCAACCTATGACCCTAACTCGTGGGAAAAAGGTTTAACCGTTCAGCAAGCATCAGATTTGTTTAGCGAAAAGAAATCGGTGCCGGCACTTAACCGAGCGATTCAGGGGTTGTTTGCACCTGCATCTACTTTCAAAGTTGTCTCAGTTGTTGCCGCAGCAGATGCCGGATATGACATCAAAGCAAAATATGACTGTCCTTCCCAGGTGCAGGTTGGTACCAGAGCTTTTCAGAACTTTGATAGTAAAAATCAGGGAAGAATGGACATGAAAAAAGCAATTGCTGTCTCATGTGACACCATTTGGTACCAGATTGCCTTTGATGAATGGCTTCGAGATGGCGGATTAAAACCAAAATCAAACCCTAACGATTACTTCTTCAAAGCAGCTCAAGCCTTTGATATCACCGAAAAGGTAGGAATTGATCTTCCATCAGAGTCACGTTCACGACTTGCTGATCGCGCATACAAAAAGAGATGGCACGATCAGAATAAAGATTTCTATTGCAACTATAAAGATCGTGCAACTAAGGCGCAGCAGACTCCTTTCTTATTGCAGTTAGCTGCTGAAAACTGTGTGGACGGTGACAAGATTCGCGCTGGAGACGCAGTGAACTTTTCTATTGGTCAGGGTGACACGGTTGTTACTCCGCTTAAGTTAACTCAGATGTATGCGGCAATTGCAAACGGTGGAACTATTTGGCAGGCAAGTATTGCAAAGGCAGTTGTTAAAACTGATGGCACTGTGGTCAAGACATTTACCCCAGCAAAACTGGGAACCTTAGATGTTGAAGCATCAACAATTAAGTTCTTACAGCAATCACTACGTGAAGTAGTTGTTAGCGGAACAGGTGAAGGAGTATTCGCAGGATTTCCAATTGAAATTAGCGGTAAGACCGGAACTGGCCAGGTCTTTGGAAAAAATCCTGATGGATCTTTAAAGGATGACACTTCTTGGTTTGCATCGTATGCACCAAGTAACAATCCACGATATGCAGTTGTGATGATGGTTGGGCAAGGTGGGTTTGGTGCCTCAACATCTGGTGTTGGTGTTCGACAGATTTACGAAGCACTTTTTGGAGTATCAGGGAACAAAATTGTTCCTGGCGCGGCGTTGTTCCCTGAAGGAAAACCACCAATGCAATTGCCTAAGATCTCACCTGCAACCAAGCCAAAGGAGACGGGTAAGTGAGCCACATACAAGCTCGCCAGCGTCTATATCGGCGTGAGCGTCAATCCTTACTCCATGGTTTTGATCCAGTGCTAACAGCCGTTGTTGGACTCTTGCTATTCATTGGAACTCTTCTAGTGTGGGCTGCAACCCGTGATTGGTATATCCGTAATGGTCTAGATGGCCAGTACTACCTAAAGCGCCACATTATTAACATCATAATTGGCTTAGTTCTGGCATATGGCGTGACTGTTATTGATTACCGGTTATTGCGTGCCTACACACCATTTTTATGGGGTGCTGGCGTTCTTGGATTAATCATTGTTTTGATTCCTGGATTAGGTAGTGAAGTAAATGGTGCGAAAGCTTGGATTGCTCTGCCCGGCGGATTTCAAATTCAACCAGCAGAGCTAGCTAAGATTTCGATCATTATTGGAATGTCTATGATTTTGTCAGAACGCACACACGACAGTGATGGACCTTCAAGTACCGATGTGCTGCAGTCACTTGCAATTGCGGCAATTCCGGTTCTACTGATCATTTTGCAACCAGACATGGGAACAATCCTTATTATTTCTGCTGCAGTTGTCACAATCATTGCAGTCTCAGGTGCACCAGCACGTTGGGTAACAGCGTTGTTGTTACTTGCTGTCCTTGGTGGATTTGTTGCGGTGAAAGCTGGAGTTATTAGCGAGTATCAGGTAAATCGTTTACAAACATTTGTTGATCCAAGTGCAGACACACAAGGTGCTGGATATCAATTGCGTCAGGCGCGCATCACTGTGGGATCTGGTGGATTGCTTGGTACTGGCTTGTTTAATGGCCCACAGACGAATGGTCGATTTGTCCCAGAGCAACAAACAGACTTTATCTTTACAGTTGCGGGAGAAGAGCTTGGATTTGTGGGTAGTGGTGCAATATTGATTCTCTATCTAATTTTATTGATGCGAGGATTTTCAATTGCTCGGCGAACGAGTGATCCCTTTGGGCGATTAGTGTGCACGGGTGTAATAGCTTGGTTTGCCTTTCAGATTTTTGAGAATATTGGAATGACCTTGGGGTTGATGCCTATGACCGGAGTGCCTTTGCCATTTATTTCCTATGGTGGCTCATCGATGTTTGCCACTTTGATCGGAATAGGCTTATTACAGAATGTTCACGCTCGTTTACGCGGGTAAATAGGCAAAACGCCCCCGCTCTGCCATAATTAAGCCACTAGTTCAGCGCGGCTCGCGATCAATCGCGAAACAAGCCCAGCGCGAACGGTACGGAAAACCCAACAGGATTTTTTAAGAAGACAGTCTGCAGAAGCAGACACAAAGGATTTGGTGCCATGGCGATTGAGCCTAAAACACCGCGCAAGCGTGCGGTTAAGAAAGCATCTGCGAAAGCAGATACCCCTGTTACTGAGGTAACTGAGGAAAAGAAAACTACTCGTAAAAAGACTGCAGCAATTCCAGTCCCTATCTTTCAAGCAGCACCTGAAAAGCCAGCTGCTAAAAAAGAGGTCATTGAGAGCAAGCCACGAAAGAAGGCTGCTGCAAAAAGTGATGCTGCTGATGTTTCAGAAAAACCAGCTGTTACAGCTGATTCGGAAAGTTCAGATTCTGAAGATCGCTCAAGTCGCAATCGCCGTCGCCGTCGTGGTGGCCGTGGTCGCCGCAAGCCAGGTGCTGCAGATGCTGGCACTAATGATGGTAATGATGAGAATTCAAGTGAAGAATCAACAGATGATGAATCAACTGAAGGTTCAACCTCTACCCGTCGCCGTCGTCGCCGTCGTGCAACTGGTGAAGGTGTAACACCAGGGGAGACCATTGAAGAAGATGGTGTCATTACAGTTGTTAAGGTCCGTGAAAAGCGTGAGCGCGTAGAGCGTCCAGCCCGACCTGATCGCAACGATCGTAATAACCGAAACCGTCGTGACCGTAATGATCGCAACGACCGCAACGATCGTGGTGGGCGAAGTGAGTATCGCGAGCCATATCGCAAACGCGGAACAATTATTACTGATGGAGAATTCTTAGCACGTCGCGAAAATGTTGACCGTGAAATGTTGGTTCGCCAAATTGCAGACCGCACACAGATTGCAGTTATTGAAGATGGCGTGATGGTTGAGCACTATGTCAATCGCAATAGCAACCAGTCATATGTTGGAAACGTGTATTTGGGTCGTGTCCAAAATGTTCTACCTTCTATGGAAGCGGCATTCGTTGACATTGGCAAAGGACGCAACGCAGTTCTATACGCGGGTGAAGTGAATTGGGATGCAGCTGGTATTTCAGAGTCTGCTCCACGCAAAATTGAAACTGTTCTAAAGACAGGCCAGCCAGTATTAGTGCAGGTAACTAAGGATCCAATCGGTCAAAAGGGTGCACGTCTTACAAGCCAGATTTCATTGCCAGGACGTTATGTTGTTTATGTTCCAGGTGGCGGAATGTCAGGTATTTCAAAGCGTTTACCTGAAGAAGAGCGCGCACGTCTGAAGTCAATTTTAAAGAACTTAATCCCAGAAGAAGCCGGCGTCATTGTTCGTACCGCTGCTGAAGGTGTGAGTGAAGAAGATCTGACAAATGATGTTGCTCGTCTAAAAGCACAATGGGATGACATCTATGCAAAGAGTCAGAATTCAAACTTTCATCCACCTGCTGCTCTCTATGAAGAGCCAGACTTGGCTGTTCGCGTTATTCGCGATATTTTCAATGAAGATTTCCGCAAGTTAACAGTTCAGGGATCAACTGCCTGGGATGAAGTTACAAACTATCTCGGCTTCATCGCACCAGAGCTCACGCAAAAGATTGAAAAATATACTGGCACGGGTGACTTGTTTGCTGACTTCCGCGTTGAAGAACAACTTGCAAAGGCTTTTGATCGCAAGGTGTACCTACCTTCAGGCGGATCTCTTGTAATAGATCGCACAGAAGCGATGGTTGTTATTGACGTCAACACCGGTAAGTTCATCGGTAAGGGTGGAAACCTGGAAGAGACGGTCACCAAGAACAACCTCGAAGCTGCAGAAGAGATTGCACGTCAACTACGTCTTCGTGACTTAGGTGGAATTGTTGTCATCGACTTCATCGATATGATTCTTGAATCAAACCGTGAGGCAGTATTGCGCCGCCTCGTTGAATGCCTTGGTCGCGATCGCACAAAGCACCAGGTTGCGGAAGTAACTTCTCTTGGTCTAGTTCAGATGACACGTAAGCGTGTTGGTCAGGGACTTATTGAAGCTTTCTCTACTACCTGTGATTCTTGTAGCGGACGCGGTATTCATATTCATATGGAGCCGGTAAAGATGAAAGCACCAATGCCACAGATCGATACACCTTCCTCTCAGCATGAAGATGCTGATGAAAAGGATGCAACGGCTCATGAGTTCCATGAATCTCTCAATGACGATGCCACTACAGAAGAGCCAGAAGCTCCCAAGGTTGACGTTAAGGCTGGTGGGCGAAAGCGCCGCCGTGCCTCATCTTCAGGCATCATCACCGCCTAAATCCAACCCCGATTTGAGCCTGAGGGCTCTAATCGGTACCCTTACCCCTCAACGTAAAAACCTAAAGT
>CANHFN010000018.1 GCA_947459935.1 Actinomycetota bacterium | reverse complement strand
GTATGTGCCCGCTAAAACTCCTTTAAGTGCCAGAGTCCACACGCCACTTGTCTCGCGCAAAATCGTTTGGATCGGTTTTACTTCCGGTGTTGTTGCTTTATCAAAGACTAGTTTGACACTTCCAGTTACAACAGGAGTGCCATTTGGTCTGAGAACATTGACCTTAAATTTCACCTGTTTATTGGTAGTAGTTGAAGATTGTTCGACAATGTTTAACACCGTTGGTTCTTGTTGTGGCATCAAATCCACAAGAGTTGGTGTCCAACTTCCCGTTGTTAGATCCAAAAATGATGAAGGTGTCCCACGGAAAACGTTGAGATCAAGTCTGCTTCCCGGAACTCCGTACTTGGGTGCAATTCCACATGAAGAGTATTGCCACACTGTCCACTGAGAATCACAATTCTCGCCAGTCCAGGAATGAACATAACATCCTCCAGCTTTTAATCCCGGCTGGTTAATGGGATTGGCTGGATCTATTGAGTACTGCGCAAGCCAGAGTGGGTACTGTGCAAGTTCAGGTGAGCGAACCATGGAACCTTCTAGAAAGGCAGAATATGAATACAAAATGGGAGTGCGTCCAGTTTTTTCTTTAAGCGATGCCAGGAAAGTTAAAGCCCATAAAGTCACAGCGCTACGTGTTGCATACTTTTGACATGCACCACTAGTGGAGTAGCGAACACACTTGTTTTCAAGATCTAATGCATATGGCAGATCTCGATCTGAGTAACCACCCATAGATGCCAATCTCCAGACAACCTTTTGTGCCTGAGCTAGAGCATCCTTTTTAATGTCCTCAGGTGATGTGACATCAGGCAATACTGCGTAGTGATAAAAACCCGTATAGAGCCCAGCTGCCTGGGCAGCATGATGATCCATAGCTGCATATTTAATTGCAAGTTGATCTGCTGTTTCGCGAGTATCTGACGCCTTGATAAAAACAAAGCGCATTCCTGCTTCGTACATCTTTACAAAATCAATTGGCTTATCGTTGGGATGCTGCCAGCGACTGACATCAGCACCATGAATGCGACCGCCAGGACCCTTTAAATCGATGAATTGTGCTGGATCCTGATTAGAAATTTCTGGTTGTTGTTTAACAGTTATTGTGCGGATGGGGGAGTAAAGACTCTTACCAGCGATTACAGAAACTGCTCGATAGCGGACCTGAGCATTGAGCGCAGTAGCTAAAGCGGTAACCTTCCAGGTGCCGACTTTTGTAACTTTTGTTGAAAAACGAGTAGTTGTCCATTTTCCATTTGTATCAACCTGGATTTTTACGACAGTGCCAGAACGGTTGGGCTTAAGGTTTCCATACAAAGTGAGCAAGGTTTCAGAGGCACTTGGTGTTTGTCGCACTGACATCGTCAAAGATGAAGAGGCGGCAAGAGACTGCGGTGCTCCCACAATACCTATTGCTAATGAAATTGAGAGAAGAAAGATCTTTATCTTCATTGTTCAACAATTTCTACATCAATACCAAGAGTTGATTTGATGGCATCGACTAAGGCCACCTTTAAATTAGGACGAGTCTCTGAGTATTCGTGGGATGTGGCAAATTTACGACTATCTGAAAAATCTAAGGTCAAAACTCCGTTTTCAAATGAACTCAAACGTGCATCAAAATAAGCAATCCAGGCAACACGATTTTGTGATTCGAGCAGGTCTAGAACCTGATTCCACTGCGAACGAATCTGATCCAGCTCCATAGGCGTGAACTTTACCTTTGCAACTTCAAAGAAGAGCACAACTAGTGTCTTGGCGCGCCAATCCACTTGAAGTATTCGCCAACTAATTGCACCCGCAAGTTCTTTGAGCGATCTGGCTGCACATTAAGCACCATTGCAATTCTGGAAACAATCTGTTCAATTGCTTTTTCACTGACAAATCTCATCCTGCTAATCTCAGCATTTGTTAAGCCGTCGGCAACTAGGCGCAACGTTTCGATCTGTAGATCAGTTAGATGAGACATTAAGTTCTCTAACGCCTTCTCCTGAAGTGATTGATTGCCGTTGACCCAGGTAACGGGGGATTCTGGCAGGAAGTTTCTTGACTCTGAAATCACATCACAAAGAGCTGCAACGCTGTTCATTGATTTCTTGATGACAATTTTGGCTCCTGTAGGAATCTCACAGGTTAATTCCCCGAGTAGCCTTAAATCTGAGCAAGCCACCAAGATAACCACACCTATCGTGGGTGATTCTTTGCGAATTTCATTGGCAATTTCGATTGAGTGTTCATTGGAAAGATGCATATCGATCAGCAAAACATTGGGTTGCATACTTCGCAGCAAGAGAATCGCTGAAGATTTCTTTTGAGCTTCCCCAATTACATTTGTGCCATGCATTTTTAGAGCGCTTGAAATAGTAGTTAATTCAAAGGCATCATCTATTACTAGCAATACTCGATCGCTCATGTATTTAAGTTACGCCTACTGTTACTCGATTGACACGCATCCAAGATCAATTGAGAGGTAGCAGTAAGTGCGGTGGTGCAGATTGAATTAACGCTTAATAAGCCCAGACATAACTTTTGGTATCGAAATAATTATTGCTTCAGCGTTAATTGGTCCACCATTTGATGCTTCATCTGCAGCGCGAGCATGAATAAATGCACCCGTTGCAGCAACAGAAGCCAAGTGGTTGTAATCGTTAAGGATTTCAACGGTATTTGTCGCAACCAAGGCACCGATAATTCCCGCTAAGACGTCGCCAGATCCTGCAGTGGCAAGCCATGGTGTGGCAGTTGGTAGTTCGATCAATAGTGAATCATTGGCTACATAGGTTATTGAACCTTTAAGCAAAACAGTCACACCTAAAACATTTGCTGCCTCTTGGACCCACTTTTTTGGATTTCCTTCGATTGCTTCTGCAGAGACTGATACTCCACGCGCAGTTAATAGCTTTGATAGCTCACCGCTATGTGGGGTGATTAAGGTGGGTTGCTCTAATGATCCAGCTAAATGCAGTGCTCCAGCATCCAAAACAGTAGGCACAGATTGCAAAGTGGTTAACTTGAACCAGCGATGACGTAGCCATGTTGTGATCTCTGAATATTTCTTTGCTTCAATTCCACTACCAACTAACCAAGCAGTTACTTTTCCAGGTTGAACAACCACAGATGGGGTTGTGTGCAAGACAAGATGTGCCAAGCCTGAAGAGCTGTGAAAGCGGATCATTCCAATACCAGTTGCAGATGCCGCTGCTGTGGTAAGAACTGCAGCACCTGGGTATTGGGCAGAACCTGTAATCACACCAAGAACACCCCGACTGTATTTGTGGTCAAGATCTGAAGGGGTGATGATGCATTTACTTGCATCTCTAGCAGTCCACTTCTTTACTGTTCTGGTCATAATTCAAGCCTATCTCTTTTAATTTGCAGGCCTTCACCGCTACATCCATACTAAGCACACATACATGCAACAAACAGGGAGAATCATGGACGCAAAGTGCCCAGTAGCACATGGTGCAAACACTCAAACAAGTGAATCAAACACTTATTTGTGGCCCAACACCCTCAAACTCGACATTTTGCATCAACATGATCGCAAGACCAATCCCTTGGGCGAAGACTTTGATTATCGCAAGGAAGTTAAGACACTAGATTTTTCTGCACTCAAGAGCGATCTGCATCAATTCATGACCCAAACTCAAGAGTGGTGGCCAGCTGACTGGGGTCACTACGGTGGATTAATGATTCGCATGGCATGGCACTCTGCAGGTACATATCGTGTTGCCGATGGACGTGGTGGAGCAGGTACAGGAAGTTTTAGATTTGCACCTCTCAACTCATGGCCAGATAACGGCAATCTTGATAAAGCACGTCGTTTGTTATGGCCTATTAAGCAGAAGTACGGAAACAAACTGAGTTGGGCAGATCTTTTTATTCTTGCTGGAACTATTGCCTACGAAAGTATGGGATTAAAGACATTCGGCTTTGCCTTTGGACGAGAAGATGTGTGGCATCCAGAAAAAGACATCTACTGGGGATCAGAATCTGAGCTCATGATGCCAAGTGATGAGCGTTATGCAGACACCACAGATGCAAGCACATTGGAAAATCCTTTAGCTGCGGTGCAGATGGGATTAATTTATGTTAACCCTGAAGGTATCAATGGAGTTTCAAACCCATTGCTCACTGCCCAACACATCCGCGAGACATTTGCTCGCATGGCGATGAATGATGAAGAAACTGTTGCATTAACAGCCGGCGGTCACACTGTTGGTAAGGCCCATGGAAATGGGGATGCATCTCTATTGGGACCAGCACCTGAGGCTGCAGATATTTTTGAGCAAGGGCTGGGCTGGAACAACCACACAAAGCGCGGTGTTGGTCGAAACACTGTAACTAGTGGAATTGAAGGAGCATGGACGAGTGAGCCAACTAAGTGGGATGCCGGCTACTTTGAAATGTTGTTCAAGCATGAGTGGGCACTTGTTAAATCTCCAGCAGGGGCGCAGCAATGGGAGCCAACAAATATTGTTGAAGCAGATAAGCCGGTAGATGTCGAAGATTCATCAATTCGCTATAACCCAATGATGACTGATGCTGACATGGCAATGATTAAGGATCCTATTTATCTGGAGATCTCAAAGAAGTACCATGAAAACCCAGCTCTATTAGATGATGCCTTTGCTCGTGCGTGGTTTAAGTTAACCCATCGCGATATGGGTCCAAAGGTTCGCTATATCGGACCAGATGTCCCGCAAGAAGATTTGATTTGGCAGGATCCAATTCCTGCAGGGACATCTTCTTATGATGTTGCAGCTGTTAAGGCAAAGATTGAAGCAACGGAACTTACAGTTTCAGAGTTGGTAGCAACTGCCTGGGATAGCGCTCGCACCTTTCGTGGTTCTGACCTACGTGGTGGCGCAAACGGATCTCGTATTCGTTTAGAGCCTGCTCGTAATTGGGAAGGCAATGAACCAGCCCGCTTAAACAAGGTTCTTGCAGCTCTAGAGCCAATTGCTAAAGAGTCTGGTGCCAGCATTGCAGATGTCATTGTTTTGGCTGGAAACATTGGAGTTGAAAAGGCAGCTGCAGCAGCAGGTGTGAAAATCGCAGTTCCATTTGCACCTGGTCGCGGTGATGCAACGCAAGAACAAACAGATGCCAATAGTTACGCCGTTCTAGAACCTATTCACGATGGTTTCCGAAACTGGGTGAAAAAGGATTATGTAGTAACGCCTGAAGAGTTGTTGCTAGATCGAACTCAGTTGATGGGTCTAACAGCTCCAGAAATGACTGTGCTCATTGGTGGCATGCGCGTGCTTGGCACAAACCATGCAGGTACATCTCATGGAGTCTTTACAAAAAATGTTGGCGCACTGACAGCCGACTTCTTCGTTAACCTGACTGACATGAAATACACATGGGAGCCAGCTGGGCAGAACCTTTACAACATCCGCGATCGCAAGACCGGCTCTGTTGATTGGACAGCAACACGAGTAGATCTAGTCTTTGGTTCTAACTCGATTCTTCGCTCATATGCTGAGGTCTATGCACAAAACGATAACAAGGAAAAGTTTGTTAAAGACTTTGTTGCTGCCTGGACCAAGGTGATGAACGCTGACCGTTTTGACCTTAACTAACTCTTAGTTAGCCCAGGTTTGTTTGTCAGTAGTGATGGTTTTACCAGTAGCTATTGATTCCTCGATAGCAAGTGAAATCAATTGGTCTTGAGAGGCCTGGCTTAGGGGATAAGGCGGTTTCGCCTTTCCTTCAATCCAATCGGCCATCTGCACCATCAATTGTGCGATTGCGATCTCTTCATCCATAAAGCGCAGACCCGTAAACGGGTTTTTGAAAATAACTCTGCCATCAAAGGACAGATGCTCGGTATCAAACCCATCCAAATTCAAGTCATATCCCAGTTGATATCTTTCAATTCTAGATGTTGTGATTGCAGGACCATCAATAAGGCGAATGACCGCATCATCAACAATCTCGCCCTTGCTGCCTCGCACAACAATTCTGCGGTGGCGGAGTTGGTTGTGCCATTGGTTATCAACGAAGTTATAAACACCAGATTTCCCAAATCCAAAGTCAATGAGTGAAATAGTGGTTTTAGCGTTCTTGGGACTCAGATCGCTATTCCATCCGTCCCGTGCAAGTGGATCCACTAGAGGTGCTTCAAATTGTCGAGTAGTGATCGTGGTTGGCTCAAATCTTGATTGAAGAAATCCACGCATGATCGCTACAGCGTGATATCCATGTGTTGAAGAAAGCTCAACCGATGTTACCTCGCCAATAACCCCCGATTGAGTAATAGCTAAACGAGAGGCGTGACCTGGCAGATTCAAATACTGTTCAGCAACTTGAACCATTCCAGATGCTCCCACTGCTTTCCAAAGATTCTGTAACGCTTCAACTGTGGGCGCTGGGGGAGTTTCACAAAGCACAAAAACACCCGCTAAAACCAATTCCTCAACAACACCTGGATTTGAATCCCAAGAAACACTACTGACTGCATAATCTGGTTTCTTATGGCTCAGTAATTGACTGAGAGAAGAGAATGTTCGGACGCCAAACTCCTGCTCCATGGAGTTTCGCACTTCTTCTTTACGTGCAACGACCCCAATAATCTCAAAACGCTCGGGCATGAGTTGAGCAATACGTATATAGAACTCAGCGCGCCAGCCTGCACCTATGATTGCGATTGTGGTCATAAGAGATGGTAATACGAAATAGATGATTTCAGCCGAGGGCATGAGATCAAAATTGTGAACCTAGCGGTTCTTTAGGATGGCTTCTCCGATGATTCGATCAAACTTGCGAATATCGATGCCTTTTGCAAGGTTAACCTTGATGTGTCCGGCACGAGTCCACAGCTCTAGCTCTGCATTCATATCCAAAAATGATCCTGCGTTTTCAGAGGACCACATATTGATAGAGGAGTATGGAAGGCTATAGATTTCAATTTTCTTTCCTCGCAGGCCTTGAGCATCGCGAACAATCAGTCGAAGATTGGTAAAGACAGCTGTATCGCGGAATGTCTTATATGCCGCAACTGGTGTTTCTCCATCAACTAAAAGAGGATGAATGTCATCTGGAATTGGACACTCAGAAACCAAGGTCCAGTTAAGAATCGTGTTTACTTCTGCCATTTCTATTTCTCCTTAAAGTTTGAGTTGTTAACTAGGCTTAACACCACAAGAAATCGTGCGAGTAGCACCAGCGCCACCTGTTATGGTGATTTTGAGGCCGGCGAAAACTTTTGAAAGCTTTTTACCGTGTGTAACCTTTTTATAGTTTGCTTTGATCCAGTCACTTGAAGCATAAATCTCCGTGGAACCGCCACCTGCTTTTCCGGCACACCAAGTAAAGTGAAACTCGAGATTTGGATATGCAGTGGCCTTCTTCGCAGTGAAACTTGCATAGCTCAACGCTTGGCCTGCGTTATTGCCGTGAAGATAGATCTCCAAGTTTGGCTTGGTGCATCGAGAAAATATTTCTGTCCCTCCAGAAGTTGGATCAAGACTTGTTTTACACTTGTACCTATTTGTATCTGCTGTGCCTTGAAGAATTTCTGTGTATTGACTCATATAAAAGAAGTCAGGCTGTGGGAGTGTCGGTTCTGTCGCATTTGCGGTCAAGTTAGAACCTGTAGAAACAAGAACCATGGAAATCAAAGCGATGCATATTTTTCTCATGCTGAATGGTAACAATCGTTAACAGAAATCTTGGCTAGTGTGACCAGTCCATTTTTTGTGCACTTTGCGGCTATTATGACAAGTAACCTGTGCAATTCGATTCAACTGCAAATCTAAACATTATGAGAGGGGCGGGTCGGGCTCGAACCGAAAACGACGGAACTACGAGAATTCTAAATAGCGTTGCTGAGCGTGCGCGATCGTTCCTCTAGTTCTAATCTAACTCAGATATGAGCATAAAAACACTTAGACACAATCAGGAACAAAAAGCAAAAGACACAAAAGGACACAAATGAGGTCTACCGTTCAGTTATGAAATTTGCGGCAATTATCCTTTCGGGGCTTCTCCTTCTTACTGGGTGTAGTAGCAGCATTAGCGAAGAAAGTGCAACAACATCAACAACGCCAGAACCTGCACCAGTTTGCTTGAATAGAGAATATTTGGATCAGTTGTCGCTAAAGAAAATTAACAGAAATCCCAGCAAGTTCAAAGGAATCTGTGGGTTTGTGGATATAAAAATCCTGGAGATCTTTCCAATTGATATGTCTCTTACAGATCGAGGCCAACCATCCAATTGTGCAGTAGGTGCTTCTTACACATATCCAGAAAGCGATTATCCGCTCGATTGGGCTTTTGACGGAATTTTCTTCTTTTCTAATTGTGCCGACTACGAAAAAGTATTTGATGGTGATGTTTACAAGGTTTTAGTAGTAGTTGACAATGTAAACACCCAGAATAATGGAGATCAAATTGCGCAATTCCTAGTTGTAGAAACTCGCGTCTATGAAGATTTTGGCGATCGTTTGATTGGATAAATGATCCGTTAGCTCATCACCAAAACCAAGTTGGACGGTTAGCACCCATTTCGTCAAGTTGCGGAGAGAGAAAGGCGGGAAAGGCAGGAGGAGGGGAGACGCCTGCTTTTATAAGGACCATTAAATGACTGTTGATAAATTCTCAAAGCGTTGTCAATGTAATATCGTTACACCATGAGAAAAATACTTGCCGGAATTTTCACACTAATATTTGTATTATTGCCGACGCAAGCACAGGCCTGGGATGTGACGAAGTCGCCTGCATCAGGAATCATGTTGGAGCTAAATTGGAAGCCAAAGTCGACTGCTAAAGAGAGTCCTGTTGTCCTCTGGCTAAATTGCGATACATACAACGGAGATCTGCAACTACTCGCAAATTCGAAGAAGGGAGGTAGTGATGATTTTTCCACATCAGCAACCTCCATTAAGGTAGGGATAGGAAAGAAAATCAAGACTGTAAGAATAGAAAACCAATACGGGATCATGTATACAATTGACTTTGATCAGCTACCGCCTTCTGAAATTTCCAAAGCAAGTACTTTAACATTCTATATTTCTCGAAAAAATGGTGCGAAGTCTGTCGTAACTTTTAATACTAAAGGTCTAGCAGAATTCAAGAATACTTTTGTGTCACAAGGGTGTAGGTGGAGATAGTCACTTAAAAAGAACCACAGAATTACTTTTTAAGAGCTTTAACGAAAAGACTTGTTTATGACGACAATTAAGTGGGGCGGGTCGGGCTCGAACCGACGACGACGGAATTATGAGTTCCGGGCTCTAACCAACTGAGCTACCGCCCCTAGCGGTGGAACTTTACTGTAGTTTTTTGTTGCGCTGGAATCCTCTGCGACCCCAGAACTCCCACATGCCCATTACGGACAAAACTAGGGCAAAACCAAACAAAAGATCTTCTATTGGGGCAGAAGCAATGCGAATTCCAATAATTGAGTCAGGGTCATACATAACGATTGCTTTTCCGTCACTGCGATTATGAGTGAGCCACCAATTGGTGAGTAATTGGAATGGAAGGATGATCATGTATGAAAGCCAGAATGCAAGGCGAGTAAGTAGTGAATTCTTAAATACGAACAGATCCACCATGATTGCGATGCAGAAGGCAGCAATTGCAATATCGCTATAAATCACTTCTCCTCATCCTTTCCGAACTCTTTTTCACGCAGGTGAGGCTTTACTGTTGTGACACCTTCTATGGTCAAGATCGCAGCCATCGGAACAATGATGAAGAAGAGAAATTCTTCTAGTGGAATATCAAATGGTCCATAGATTCCAAGCATGCGATCGCGATTAAAAAACCAGTGTCCTTGGGCGATTGCATAGGCATCCCACACAAGGAAAAAGAAGCTAATAGGAAGGATGCTTAGAAGCGCTCTCTTCCAACGTCTTAAAACGCTGGTCTTAAGAAAAATCTCTAACCAAAATGAGCCAAATACTGTGAAGGCGAGCATCGCCATATAACCAAATTTTTCCACGTCAGATCTTCTCACATCTACCTTTGGTAGGGTTGTCGAAAAGGGGGAGACATGCGCGAGAACGTGGTTGTGCTCTTCAAGCAGGTTCGCCAATTTTCAACTCTGGCTGTGGCTACCGGGATCCTGCTCTCTTTGATTTTTTCTCAGGTTCTAGATGCCAGCTCGATGGGTTGGCAGGTTGTTATAGCTGTGATTGCTTTAGCCATTGGCATTCCACATGGAGCCTTAGATCATCTAGTGACCTTACCTAAAGCACAGCCAAAAAAGATGGCGATATTTATTGTTGTTTATGTTGCTGTCGCGGTGGTAGCGGTCGTTGGAATCCTAAAATTCAATGTGTTTGGCTTCATCATTGTTTTATTCATGAGCGCTATCCACTTTGGTATTGGTGATGCAGCCTTTATTAGTGAAATCGACAAGCGAACTGAACCTGAGAAAAAACTTAATCGTTGGTTCTATATTCCAGCTGCGGGATTCACCCCAGTATTCATTCCATTAGTTAATTCAGCTAGTACCGATGCGCTGGCATCTGTGAACCCTGCTTTGATTAACTGGCATCAAGGATTTGATTCAGAGATATTGGTGATTGTTACCGCCTTCGCAATAGTTTCAATCGGGATCATGCTGATTGGGAAAAGATATAGAGAAGGCTTAGACCTAACCCTTCTATTGCTGTTAGCTCATGTGGCACCACCATTGATTGCTTTTGCTGTGTATTTTGGCTGTTGGCATGCGATGCGGCACACCGCACGACTGACATTGTCACTTCCACGAAGCAGCGAGAGTTTAAGTAAAGGATTGAATAGGAAAGCCTTTACAAGTGCGGTTATCCCTGGGTTGCCTGCTCTGCTTGGAACCTTTGTGGTGGCCGGGCTGTTGACATTAAGCGGTCGGGATTTCACAGATGAGTTCTTCTGGATGGCTTTAGTTGTTGTGTGGGCGCTCACTGTTCCTCACATGGTAGTTACGGCGAAATTGGATCGTGCGGCATTAACCTAAGGACATGAAGTTTCGAGGTCTAACATCTCTAGTTTTGTTGGTAACTCTGTTGGCACCTTCACCTGCACAAGCAGCCCCGGTGTATGTATTTCCAGTTGCCAACTGCGAAGTCAATTATGCGCGCGCTCATCATGATTATGCTGCCACTGACATATTGGCAAAGGCTGGCTGTAAGTTTGTCGCACCTACTGATGGAGTTGTCGATGAAGTTAGTCGTAAAGATAAATGGAGCGGTAAAACTAATTTAGGAATTGATCGTGGTGGATTGTATGTTTCAATCATTGGAACTGACGGCGTGCGCTATTACGGATCACATCTACTTAAAGGA
Source organism: Actinomycetota bacterium (assembly GCA_947459935.1). Lineage (GTDB taxonomy): Bacteria > Actinomycetota > Actinomycetes > Nanopelagicales > Nanopelagicaceae > Planktophila. The sequence continues at coordinate 410 of CANHFN010000018.1, read as the reverse complement.
TCGATTCCGAAAAGCATTCAACCCGGAGTAACAGTTACAGCTGGTCAAGTCTTAGGCGCAATTGGTGCAACTGGAAGTGCTAGAGGGACATCTCCGCATTTACATTTTGGAATTTCTTGGCCAACTCCACCTGACACATGGTGGGTTCGACGTGGTGAAGTATTGCCCTGGAAATATCTAGATGCCTGGAAAGCTGGAAAAGATTTATCTCCAGTCAAAGAAGTAAATGCACGTAAGTTAAAAGTTGGTGAGATACCACCGCTACCTAAAAAGTGAAATAAAAAACCCCGCCAGTTACCCGGCGGGGTTTTTTATAAGTTAGTGTTGATTAGGCAGGGTTTACTGCATCAGCCTGAGGACCCTTTGGACCCTGTACGACCTCAAATGAAACTGCCTGACCCTCTTCAAGG
>CANHFN010000017.1 GCA_947459935.1 Actinomycetota bacterium | reverse complement strand
TTTGGAATTGGTGGTGCACTAGATAAGGGCCAACTAGGAACCATCGTTTCCTGGGTCAATGAAATCTTGCCCGAAGATAAACCACGACATCTTTTGGGCATTGGGGCACCGGAAGATCTATTTGTTGGGGTTGAAAACGGCTGTGACACCTTTGATTGCGTGTTAGCCAGCAGAATTGCACGAACTAGCGCTGTGTACACGATGGAAGGGCGTTTTAACCTGTCTAACAGCCGTTTTAAGAGGGATTTCACGCCCATTGACGATGAGTGTGACTGTTACACCTGTACGCACTACACACGGGCTTATATGCACCATGTATTCCGTGGCAAAGAAATCATTAGCGCGACCCTTGCAACGATTCACAACGAAAGATTTATTGTGCGATTGGTAGATCAGATGCGCCAAGCATTACTGGATGGAAACTTTGCCGACATGAAGGCAGATTTCTTGGGTCGCTATACCCACAGGAGCGGTCAGGCCAGGGATTAATTGCCCTTAGGGATTGTGGGCAGGTTCCAATTAAATTTGATGGACAACTCACGAACCAAAACCACTACAAGACCAGCCACAGCGACAGGAATGGCCTGTCTCAGATCCAAAGAATCTAACGCTAGATAAACAAGGGCGCCAGAAAGACATGCAGTGCCCACTGTTTCGCGGTGCAGCAACACCGGCTCTGTTTGGCACATGATGTCTCTGAATAATCCACCAGAGACGGCGCCGATTAAACCAAGGACAGCTGCTGCCACCAAGGGCGCATCGTTGATGAGTGCAAACTGAACACTTGAAACAGTTGCAACAGCTAAACCCAAAGTATCAAGTGATAGCGCAAGACGACCAACATTTTGGGTCTTGCCCATGGCCACAGTTATCAAGAATGCAGCGATGATGGGTGCAAATAACCAAGGGCGCTGAACCCATGGTGGCTGCTCCCCCATAAAAAGATTCCGTAATGTTCCACCAGAAATAGAGGCCACGGCTGCAATAAATAAAATGCCACCAAAATCTAAACCTTTATTGGCAGCAACCCGTGCTCCTACTAAGGCAAATGCAAAGGTAGAAACAAGGTCTAGACCAAAGACTAAAAGGTCTAGATCCACGAGCAGATTACTTTTTGCCTGCTAAGCGAGCTTCGCGGCGAATGCGTTGTTCTGCAGGATCTGGAACAGGCACTGCAGAAATTAAACGCTTGGTGTAATCATTCTTTGGGTTCTTCAAGATCTGATCACGATCGCCAACTTCTACAAGCAAACCGTTTTGCATCACTGCAATTCGGTGAGACAAGATGTCAACAACAGCTAAGTCGTGAGAGATAAACAAGCAAGCAAAGTTCAATTTACCCTGGAGCTCTTGCAAGAGCTCCAAGAAGCGTGCCTGAACAGAAACATCCAAAGCAGATGTTGGTTCATCGGCGATCAAAAGATCTGGAGTCAATGCCAAAGCACGAGCGATTCCTACGCGCTGGCGTTGACCACCTGAAAGCTCATGTGGGTAACGGTTGCGATAGCTACGAGGCAGTTCAACTTGATCAAGTAGCTCTTCAACTTTATGAGCAAGCTCCTGACCCTTTGCCATTTTTGCTAAGAACAATGGCTCACCAATTGATTCACCAATTGGAAGTCGTGGGTTGAGCGATGATGCTGGATCTTGGAAAACAATTCCTGTGTGACGACGAATTGTGAAGAGTTCTTTTTGAGTTGCATGGCTGATGTCTCGGCCAACAATTTCAAGTGAACCTTCCTTAATTGGAAGTAGTCCAATGGAGGCACGACCAACAGTTGTCTTTCCAGAACCAGACTCACCTACGAGTCCGACGATTTCACCTGGATAGATTTCAAGGTTGAAATTCTTTACCGCAACAAATGCAGGAATACGACCACGCTTTGGATATTCAATAGTGACATTTTCCAACCTCAAAACAGGGGCTGGCTTAGCACTTTCTGAATATGGAAGAGCACGCTTCTTTGATGAGCCAAGCTTTGGAACAGCGCCAAGTAGTTGCTGGGTATAAGGATGTGTTGGCTTATTGAAGATCTGATCTGCAGTGCCAGATTCAACTGTGATTCCATCTTTCATCACAAGAATCTGGTCTGCCATATCTGCAACAACACCCATATCGTGTGTAATCAAAAGGATGGCTGAGTTGAGCTTGTCTTTAAGACCACGCATCAAATCAAGAATTTCAGCTTGAACTGTCACATCTAGCGCCGTTGTTGGTTCATCGGCAACCAAAAGACCAGGATCACAAGCAAGTGCCTGAGCAATCATTGCTCGCTGGCGCTGACCACCAGATAACTGGTGGGGGTATTTGTTAATTGATTTTTCAGGATCCGGAATATCAACTAACGTGATCAGTTCAAGAGCACGCTCATGTGCCTCTTTAGGACCCATATCAAAGTGATTGCGCAATGTTTCCATAATCTGGAAACCAATTGTGTAAATAGGGTTAAGAGCTGTCATTGGCTCCTGGAAAATATAGGCAACTTCTTTACCGCGGAACTTGCGCAGTGTTACCGCCTTTGCATTGAGCATCTCCTGGTCTTTAACTTTGACAGATCCAGACATGCGAGCATTTGAAGCAAGTAGGGACATCAAACCAAGTGCGGTAGTTGACTTACCTGAACCTGATTCACCAACGATGGCGGTAACTTTGCCGGGTTCAAGGGAAAGGTTCATGCCAATAACGGCTGGGTACCAGACTCCATCTACCCAGAAATCAACATTAAAATCTTTGATCTCTAAGACTGGCTTACTCATTTGGTTGACCCCATCTGTGAGAAACTTGCGAAATGACGAATAGTGAAAAGTTCAGACCCGGAAGCGCAGTTGCCAGTGGATGGATTCTTATCGTCTTCTTTGTCGGATTTATTGTTCAAAGCTTCTTCTACGACGGTGACATCATCGCGACGATTGGTATCTGCGGCGCAGGTGCCATTGGTTCTTACCTGCTCTTCATTAAGCCCTATGTTCTGCTCTTTAATGAAGGCATCAAGATTGTTAACCCAACCAAAGAGATCACCGCTACCTGGGATCTGGTCGAGGAGATCGAGACTAGATACAGCATGTCGGTCACCATCAGAGATAAGAGATATTTCGCTTGGGCCGCGCCAGCTCCGAGTGGTCGTCACAGTAGAAGAATGAGTAAGACTGATCTTCTTCCCGGTATTCAAGCTCCGCGTCGTGTAGGAGACTCTCTTAAAAGTGACTCTGGTGTTTGTGCTTACATGGCTAACATCAGAAGAAAAGATTTCGTTCCCGGTGGTGCTAGTGATTTTGAAATCATTAGCGATAACACCGTTTTCTACATCTTCTCGGCTCTGCTTTTGGTTGGCATCGCAGCGGTCTTTTTCTAAAGAATTAATCATTGGCCTGTGCCAACTTTCTTGCTGTCGCAGAATCCTGGCGTTCTTTCTTCGAGATACGACGTCGTTGACGTGGATCAAAAGCATCACGTAATCCATCGCCAATAAAGTTGATGCTAAGGGCGATGCTGATGATGAAGAAACCTGGGTACCAGAAGAGCCATGGACGAGTTGTGAATGAATCCTGATACTGGCTAATGAGTAGTCCCAGTGAAACATCTGGTGGAACAACACCAAATCCAATGTAGCTCAGTGCAGTTTCTAGCAAAATGGCACCTGATAGCAACAGCGTTACCGAAACGATAATCACACCGATCGCGTTTGGCAGGATGTGCTTAAAAATAATGCGCTTGTTTGTTGCACCTGCAACACGGGCGGCATCGACAAACTCTCGTTCGCGCAGGGATAGGAATTCACCACGAACAAGACGTGATAAACCAGTCCAGGCAAATAATCCAAGTAGGACGGCTAGGAAGACTGCTCCAAGGTTTCCGTAACGGTAACCCACAACCGATCCGATGATGATTACTGGGATTGTGATCATGAAGTCCACAAAACGCATCAAGATTGCATCAACACGACCGCGGTAGAAACCAGCAATTGAGCCAACAACAACACCTAATGTTGCAGCAATCGAGCCAATGACAACCATTACAGATAGTGAGCGCTGAGTGCCGCGCATAACTAATGCGAAATAATCGCGACCGATGTCATCTTGTCCGAATGGATGATTTCCTAATCCAATCCCTTGGCCACCTAAAAATTTTGGAAGAAGTGAAATCGTTGGGCAACCCACTGTGTCGTTAGGGCAATCACCATAGCGAAGCTCTGGCAAATCTTCTGGTGTCCACTTCCACCAACCTGGAACCTTGATTGCACCAAATATCTTCCAATCGAATGCAGTAAATGCAATAAGAACGATTGAAGTTATAGTGAAGAGAGAAACAACAGCTGCACGGTGGCGGAAGAAACGCTTGCGTACGATCTGTCCTTGGCTTAAGCCTTCAATTTCTTTGTTTTGGATTGCGTTTTCACCGCTTAGAACCTCGGTTGACTCAACGCTGGCCTTTGATTTACGTGCCATCTTTATGCACCACTTCCTACTCGAATACGTGGGTCTAAGGCTGAGTACAGCAAATCTGCAACAAAGTTAGCGAGAACAGCCATCGTAGCTGTAACAAAGAAAACTCCCATCAAGAGATTGAGATCTTGTCCTCGAATTGCTTGCAGACCCAAGGTTCCCATTCCTGACCACGCAAAAACGCTTTCAGTAATAAACGCTCCGCCGATAACACCTGCAAAGTCAGCAACCAAAATTGTTGCCATAGGAATCATCGTGTTGCGGAATGCGTGGCGCATAATCACTGTGCGCTCTGATAATCCCTTAGCGCGCGCAGTACGAATGTAATCCTGGTTCAACACTTCTAGCAGCGTGCCTCGAGCAAATCTGATGTATCCAGCAAAACCAATGAGTGTGAGTGCCATCGTTGGTAAAAACAGGTGGGTAATCACATCTAAATTTGAGATCCAGAAATCAGGGCTATTGAGCAAATCATTTCTTTCGCCAACAGTTGGAACTGGGCGGTAATTAATCGCATCTGTCTGCATATAAGGCTTCCAGGTCTGCATGAACTTATCAATTAATACTAAGTTGGCAGATAGAACACCCGTAATAATCGTTGTTCTTACAATTGGCGCTCGATCAATCTTAGAAAATGCGAGCCCAATAAAGACCGATGTAGTGATCAAGGCGCACACCATCAAAAAGATGTTGAGAGCGCTTGCATAATTGTCAAAAACCCAGTTAGCTGGATAAAAAGCAACCACAGATAGTCCAGCAATAGTTAACGAAGCTCCGAGAGCTTTTCTGTTACCCAAACCAACTGAAATTTGAGTCACGCCAAATGCAATTCCTATTGACAGGACCAAAACAACTATTGGACCCAACGATGGATCTAGAAGCCATCCTGTCATTCCAAGAACCGCTACCAAGCTGCTCGATGCTACAAATGCAACAACGTAAGTTGTCCAAAAAGTTTTGCGCGATCCACCAATAACTGATGCCCAAAACAATCCACTCGCGAGACCAATGCCGATAATCCAATTGAATGGAATGTTTGGCTCCCGTAAAAAGTCGTTGAATGAGATTGCTAGATATTCTTTAAGAAGAACGGCTACCCAGAAAACAGGTAGTGAGAACAAAAGAAAAGCAATAAATGTCATGGAGTAGTCAAAGCGACTGTACTGACGAAGTGCGGTAACGATACCGATCATGATTCCAAGAATTGCGGCAAGCAAAGTTGCAGCAGCTACCAGGCGAAGGGTTACGGGAATTGCAAGTGCTAATGAATCCAATACCGCTAAGCCATCGCGACCGGTACCAAAATCAGGTTGGCCAATAAAAATTCCTAAAACGCCTCTGAGCCAGAGGAAATAGCGAAGAGGTGGAATAACATCTAGTTGAAGCTCTCTGGTCAATGCCAGAATTTTTGCATCTCTGTCGGGATCTGTACTCAATCTAAGATCTGCTAGTGGGTCAGCTGAAATCGCTGCCAAGTTATAGAGAATAAAACTTGATCCCATGAGAATTACGCCCAGGACACCGAGCCGTCTAAGAATAAAGGCAACCATGGAATGTGTTTCTCCTCGAAATAAATGAACTTAAATTATTGGGTGACTATACAGCCAAAGGACGCCCGGAGATGACTCTCCGGGCGTCCAATGGACTTAATAGGTAAGGCTAACTAAGGAAATTAATCCTTAGTATGACCACTCCCAGTAGTTCCATGTCAACTGTGGTGACAATGGAGCTGGCTTTAGACCCTTGAGATCCTTGTTAATTGCAGTTACTCCAGGGTGTGTAAAGACCGGAAGTGTTACAGCATCAGCAAATAGTGCACGGTCTGCTGTGATGTACTTCTGGACTAGTAGATCTGGCTTCATGGCAACGTCTAGTTCAGTACAGACCTTGTCTACTGTTGAGTTTGAGTAACCCATAACGTAGTTAGATCCACCTGTTGTCTCTAGAACTGAACATGACTGCTTCTGCGTTACTGAGCTTGAAACCCAGGCAAAGAAGAACGCGTCATACTTGCCACTTCCTAGAAGTGCGCCCCAACCTGATTGGACATCGCCAACTAGTTCGAAGCCGACCTTAGCCAAGTTTGCCTTTGCAAGTGCAAACTGTGCTGCGCGGCGAGCGTTACCACCTGGAACAAGAACGTTGATCTTGATTGGGTTCTTGAGTGCATCTGGGTAGAACTTCTGTACCAATGCAAGAGCTGTCTTGTTACGTGACTCTTGTGTTCCACGTGTGTAGAACGCTGAACCATTAACAGCACAGATCTTGTCGTATGCAGATGTACCTGGGGCAACCCATGAAGTACATAGTGGCTTTGTGATTCCGTTGATTGGAGCAATGATCTTCTCCATGATTTCATCGCGAGGAATTCCTAGTAGGAATGCTTGACGAAGTGCCTTGGCCTTCGCTCCACCATTCTTAGAGAACACGCCTGTGTATGGAGTCTCACCCTCGACGCTGTCGTAGTGGAGGTCCCAGTGCTCATAAACAGCTTGCTCTCCACCAGTGATGTTTACGCTAGTGATTTTCTTGAGAGCTGCTACAGCATCTGCTGTTGCCTGTCCTGAGTACACATCAAGCTCACCGTTTGAAAGAGCCTGTACTGCAGCTGTTCCGTCTGTGATTACCTTGAATACGATCTTGTCGATTGAACCTGTCATCTTTGGCCCTGAGTTGTACTTAGGGTTAACAACAAGTGTCATAGATGTCTTTGGAACAGCAGACTCAACAATGAAGCCACCGTTGCTGATTAGAAGCAATGGGTTTGTGCTGCTGTTGATTGTTGTAATTGTGTAATCCTCAGACCACACCTTACCGATCTTCTTAAGAAGAGCTGTGTCCTTTGACTTGTAAGCAGCTAGGAAACGATCCTTCGCAGCAAGGTTTGCAGATGCTGACTGAAGTCCATCCTTACCTTCTGCTAGCAATACCATTGCGTGTACTGGGGCTGGTCCTGGACCATATAGATCCCAGTTAGCAATTGGACTCTTCCAACGCAATGTCACTGACATTTCATCTGAAGAAAGAACTGGCTCTCCCACAATGTTCTTGTGGTAAGTGCTTCCATAACCTTGACCGTTGAAGGCAGGCTTTGTTGTCTTGCTTGCTGGATCACCAAGTCCTGCTTCGATTGAGTATGTGTCGCTTCCAAGAATGTGTGAAAGTAGAAGGTCTACTCCAGTGATTGGAGTTCCATCTGACCAAACACGTCCTGGTGCAACTGTGTACTGAACACGGAAGTCAGTCTTTGAATTCTTGATAACTTTGTAAGAACCAAATGTTGTGTTCTTGATTAGTTCTTTCTTATCGTTGTAATAGTTGAAGCCCATACCTGTTAGTGCAGCCTGGTCAGTACAAACAGTTGAGTTTGTAGTTGAAAGGCCACAGTTAAGTCCGGTCTGGACGTTCGTGTGGTGAATTACAACCGTTGAACGAGTTGCAGCTTGTGCAGGTGTAAGCAGTGAAACTGCCAACGCCGCTGATGCTGCAGCTGCGAGCGCAAACTTTGCGCTACGTGTGAACTTCATATAGATCCTCCTTGAGGGTGTAAGAAAAGCGTCTGTGGAGAGTCGACCTGCCCCATAGGCGCTTTTGGTAGGCGAAGTCTGCCTTAATGAACGGCAAATGAGCAAGAGGTGAACGGTTTGCGTGAGCGCGAGGTTTATAACGTTAGCGTAAAGAAATGGTGCAAATAGGGTGATTTTCTACTCCCTAAGCAGGCTCAATAGCCTCACTTGTTGGCTTAGCAGTCTCAGCAATATTGAGCAGAAACCCAATAGAAAGGAATGCCAAGATGGATGCAATTACCCCACCCACATACATCGGCAAGCGCAGGCTGTAATGGGCAAGGACTCCGCCCAGTAATGATCCAATCGGCATCATTCCCCATACCAATGTTCTGCGGGTGCCATGGATACGCCCATAGAGCTCATTAGGGATCACGCTTTGGTATGTGGCCATTAACAAAATGTTCCATTGTGAAATAGCAAAGCCACCGAAGGTTGCAAGCCCCACAAAGAGATAGATGTTGGGGGCAAATCCCTGCAGCAATAGGACCACTGAACTGGAAACTATGCCAAAAGTCATGACATAACTTCTGCCAAATTTTTGGGACAACTTTGGAGCCGCAAATGCACCTGCGATCGCCCCTATCCCTTGAATTGTAAGAATAACCCCGAAGAACTGCTCTGGGAGTTTGAGTTCCTCAATAATGAACAAGACTATGGTTGCCGTACCCATCGAATAACACACACCAATAGAGGCAGTTGTAACAACAAGTCTGCGCAAAACTTTTTCGTTATAAAGATATTTGATTCCAAACTTCATGTCTGCAACAAACTTCGTCTTCTCTTTTTTAACGTCATCTTGGCGAATATCTTGTAAATACTTGATTGGTATTGAAAGTGCAAGCAATGCAGCCACGGCTAAGCCAAGGCTATTAATAAAGAATGGAAGTGCAATTGCAATGGCATAAATAAAGCCACTCAGTGGTGCACCAACAAATCCTTGGATAACTGTTTCTGAAATCTGAAGGCGTGAATTTCCTTTTTCAAAGTTCTTTTCTTCCAGAATCTGCGGGATGAGTGATTGGGCTGTTGTGTCAGCCGCCACTTCACAAACGCCAATAACAAATGCTGAAAACAGGAGCCAATAGATTGAAATACGATCTGTTGCAATTAAAAGTGCGATTAATCCAACAACGGCGCTTCGTGTGGCATTAGCCCCAGCCAGAATAAAGCGACGATCTGCGCGATCGACTATAACTCCTATTGGAATTGCAAAGAGAAGCCACGGCAACATCACCATTGCACCAATTGCTGAAATTAATACCGTGCTGTCCGTAAGTGAAATGGCCAGAAGTGGGGCTGCAGCGATCAGAATTCCATCGGAAAGGTTTGAAATTATGCTTGACGCCCACATGCGGTTAAAAGCTGGACCCATGCTGATAACCCTATAGGAAAGACTCAGATGAGAAGGAGCTTCTTCGCCTTTTCAACGGCGGTATGACGCCCATCCACATCTAACTTTCTATACACATTTCTTAAGTGTGTTTTCATGGTGTTCTGTGAAATATGGAGTTGCTTAGCAATTGAACTAATCGGATTACCAGTAGTCAGATGCTTCAAGATCTCAAGTTCCCGGTTAGTTAACTTTTCTTCTAGAGCTCCGGTATCTGAATTTGAATTCTTAATCCGTTCTGACATCTCATGCACCACGCTTTCTATGAAGATAGTTGGCTTGGCTGCAGCAGCTTTCACCATGATTGGATAGAGCCGATTTTGACGAACGAAATACTCATGAAAACCAACCTCAGCCCCTAGATCTAGAGCCGTGCGCAAGTAATTAAGTGCCACATTTTCTTGATCAATATTGATGGTGGCTTGATACAAGGTTTTATTCACTCGCTCCCGTGGGGTTGTTTCAGGCATCTGGGCAACTAAAGCGTGGATGCGCTTTGGGTCTGCCTCAAACTTCAAATTCATGTCAATTTGTCGGACCATTTCGATCTTTGGCATCCGTTGCAATAACTCTTCTGCGCGTTTCCAGTCATTTAAAACAAAACGTAAAAAAACATCAGTGACATCGATAATCCAGCCCAGCTGATTTGGCGTTTGGAGTTGTCTATGAGTTTCACGTTGAGCTGCAATTACATCAACTACGTGAGTAATTAATCCCTGAGTAATTTGAATCCGAGAACAAGTTCCATTACCCATGAAATACCAAGGCCACATTCGAGTTGCTTCAGCTTTTTGTTGGATTAAATTCGAAGTATTTATGGACTTATCTAATTGTGAGAGCTCTAGTTGGCAACGTGATAACACAAGCATTGCATCAAATGGTGCAGTAATGCCTGAGTAACCTTTACTTTCGGCTTGTGTAATTGCAATTGATGCAAATTCTGCGGCTTCAAAGAATCTTCCTTGGCACCACAAGGACATCGATGTAATACAGCCAATGTGGTAGCCGATAATTTCGTGATTGAGGCTATCTTGAAGCTTCTTTGCGTGAAGTAAGGAAGCTTCCACTAATTCTGCATCATCATAAATATAGGCAATGTCTGCCTGGAGTCGCAGCAATGCGATCTTGTCGATGTTTTCAATTCCAGCTATTCCATAATCTTTTGCCAAGGCATTAACAATCATGGCGCGAGATCGATCAAAATCGCCTCGGGCGAAGTAAATATGGGCCAAAATCATGGCTGCCAGCTGAGTAAGAAACTCTGCTTGTGAATCTTGTGACACCACAAAATTTAACTCTGCTGCAATTCCTTCTGCCTTTTCAAAATCTAAATTCACCAAATGCCCTACAGCTTCAACAGTTTTTTTGATCAACTCTCCAGTTGGTCCATCATCTGCTGCATATTGAGCCCAACGAACAATTTGATCACCACGCCCAATTGCAGCCATGTCACGGATTGATACCTTGAGAATTTCTGTGATTTGTTCAGTGTTTCCAGACCGAAACACATGTTCTAGGGCTTCTGCTGGTGCACCCTTAGATAAGAAGTATTGAGAGAGTTTTTCATGAGTAGAAAGCTCTTGATCCTTATAACCACTACGAAGTTCTTGGAGGACTTCATAAACTATTGGAGTAATTCGATATGTGCGTTGGATGCCTGAAGAAACTGAAACAAATATGCCATCTGTTGCTAGCTTATTGATATAGCTTTCAGAAAAATCCTCACCCAGAATTATCGATGCAACTTCTAAGTCGAATTCACTTACTATTCCAAGTTTCAACAAATTGTGTTTATTTTCAGCATTAAGCGAATTGAATGACTCCAGAGCTAAAATTCCTAGTGGATTAGACGTCTCGGCAATTTGAAAATTACTCTCTGGCATTCCATGTGAAATGTTTTTTGCCATCATTTGAATTGCAGATGGCCATCCATCGCACTTGTTTAAGTGCTTTGCAATTTTCCAGTCTTTTCCATCTAAGCCATTCAACTCGCAAATCACTGAGATTTCTTCCTGCGAAAATTTCAATTCCTGGCTTGTAATCATGCTGAGGTTGCCAAGACTGGCATATCGTGCCAATGATGTTGCGGGCGTAACGCGCCGAACAATCACAATATGAACATTGCTGGGCAAGTTATCAACTAATGCTTGCGCAAAAGGTGCGACTTCATGGGCATCAGATTGTCCGTTATCAATAACAAAGTTAAAATCATCTTTAACTTCACTGGCTTCGCGAACCATGTATCGGATGTAACTATCTGCTGAAAGGAATCTTTCACTTTCAAAATCTGCAGCAAATTTAGGCAAAACATTTCGAACCGCCTGCACGATGTGGGCAAAAAACATTTGTGGGGAATCACTGGGATCTACAGAGCACCAAATGGTTGGTCTGGTTTGAGCCTGAGCCCACTCAGCCACAAGCATCGTTTTTCCGTATCCAGCCGGAGCGGCCACAATCGTTGCCCCAGGCATATTTGTCTCAAAAAGGTGAAACAGGTGCTTTCTGCTCAGAAAATTGGCCGGAACCGCCGGAGCCACCGTGCGCGCAAGATTCACCCCAGGGATGGCGAGAGGTTTCATGCTCAAAGGGTGATGGGTAACCCCTGCTTAATCAAGACAGCCTCACCCCTATTGGGGTGAGATGTAGAGGTT